>CAKRRS010000041.1 GCA_934394665.1 uncultured Acetatifactor sp.
ACAACGACGACACCGCCTACAACGACGACACCGCCTACAACGACGACACCGCCTACAACGACGACACCGCCTACAACGACGACACCGCCTACAACAACGATGACACCTACGGCGACACCGACAGCAACACCGGATACGCCCGACACTCAGGATGATACTCAGACACCTACCCCGACGCCTGATACACCGACCACTCCGGTTACCCCGGATAACCCAGAGGTACTTGGAGCCAGACGACGGAGAATGGTAACGATCACAGATGATCCTACACCGCTTGCTGACCGCGCGGTACTTGGTGCATCGAGACGGCCGCAGACCGGCGATGATTCCAATGCATGGAATCTGGGATTCCTCTTCTCGGTAGCAGGTTTGGGGGCATGGCTCATCCTTAAGAGGAAAGACAGTTAATCAATATTAGAGATCAATAGAGGACCGGCTTTTTTGAAAAAGTACAAAAAAAGCTGGTCCTTTTTGTCAGAGACTGCCGTCTTTATATTCGGAGAGATGAATTACAAATAATAAGTACTTGAAAGGTAGAGGGGAAATGAAATTCAAAAAGGTTGTGAAGACAAAATTAGCGAAAATCTTGACAACAGCATTGCTGATCTGCAGTGTATCTGATATCGGGTTCACAGTAAAAGCGGAAGAGATCCAGCCGGGTAATACAGAAGTTGTGGCAGAAACAACAAGTGCATCGGATAATGATGCTGCTGCAGTGGAGCAGACACAGAGTGCAAGCGGTAATGATTTGCGTGTTGCAGTCGGAGCAACAGCGCCCATAAATGTGCAGAAATATGCGACAACAAACTATATCATTCTTGCCGGAGCAACTATGGCAAAAACATTTGGTCCGGATGCAACAACGGCATCTGTAAGTTGGAATAAGTCTAAGATTGCGAATATTTCCGAACTGGAAGGACATCAAATGACGCTGGATGATATTGATACATTTTATCGTCTGAAGGCTGATAATACTGGAGTAGATGCCGAGGGAATTGTTGCTAAGAGCGCTAATGGTGCAAAGTGGCAGTGTGTCGGATTTGTTGCTTTAAAAAAAGGTCATGATTATTCGAAAACATCAGATTTATTAAATTATGTATACTATAGTGGAGATGATAACGGCACGTCTTATGTCAAGGAAAATTGTCAAAAGACACTTGAAGATGTAACAAAGATCATTCAAGACAACCATGGAATCCTATACGGAGAGAAACTATCAGAAGACTTTATTAAGCAATTGTTCAAAGATGGTTGGAACTCAGGAAGCAAGGAAATCGACATTGCTGCCGTATGGTATGTAACCACTCCGGAAGAAACGTGGACTAAGTCTGACGGGTACATATACGAAGTTCCCAATGTAACCGCTGTAAATTATTACACCTATCCGGAAGGAACGGTAACCTTTGCGAAGACTGCGGAAGGTGCGGTGATCCATTATGCCTCCGAAGGAGTAACGATCACTACGACTCCTGCATTGGAACTGCATCGGGAAGATGGAACAGGCAAGGTGACTTATGGTCCTGCAGTGATCACGATTACAATTCATGACAACGCACCTGATACTGTAAGAATCAATCTCAGTGATGCCATCGGTTACCTCAACGGTACGATAACGGAAGCAAAGGCTGCAGAGCCCGGTGATACCATATACTATACATTGAAGTTCGTAAATGAGAGCAAGAAGAATTATAACTATGATCCCGCAAGTGCGCAGATCGGAACAATTCCGGCCTCTGCTCCCACCGAGGGAGAGACAGTAACGGTAATCTCTACGGGATTTGACGGATATGCGATTGGTGAAGTCGGTGAATTCAGTTATCTGCCCCGTCGTATCCTGAATGTTCCTTTGCGGAATCTGGGAATATCCACAGGAAAAGTTACAGATGCGGTTGTCGGAAAGGCACTTTTGAACAAAGGATACGGAACCGCTGATATGGCTCCGGAAAAAATCACCCAGACTTATCTGGCACAGTATTATCTGGACTGGTTCAATAATAATTCCCGAGGAGAGGGGAATAAGGTGACGAAACTGACAGAACTTACGGGAGAAGAATTTGCTATTTTGACCGGCGGAGACAATGCGACTACGGTGCTTGAGCGTTGCCCGGCAGTAGCGGAAGCTTTGTATTACACAACCTATCATAATGTATATACGTTTGACGGCAAGGGATTATATGACCGGATGAAGGAGAATGGAAAAACAGGCTCTTATGCAGATGCTATCGTATCCGGTATGTTGCGTAACGGAGAAGCACAGTTTAGCTGTCATGTGGACGGAGAACAGGCGAATAACGGATTCCAGATGACAAAATATGGTTTTGGTATGCAGTTTGCACTGTCCTATCAGCCGGAGAGTACACCGACACCTGCTCCGGAAGTGACACCGAGTCCCACACCGAGTAATACGCCGAGCCCTACACCGACACCGTCCACTCCTGACGAGCCGGAGCCCCCGGATACGCCTTCAGAACCTTCCACACCCGATACCCCGCAGGTGCTTGGTGCGAGACGAAACAGAATGGTAACGATTACCGATGATCCTACACCGTTAGCTGACAGAGCTGTACTGGGAGCATCCAGGAGACCTAAGACCGGTGATGATTCCACAGCATGGAATCTTGGATTCCTGTTGTCCTTGACAGGATTGGGTGCATGGCTTATCATGAAAAAGAAAGAATAGGGTAATAGAGTAAAGTAACGATAGATAAATTGAGGAAGGGTAAAGGTAAAATGTATGAAAAAAAGATGGATGAGTATTCTTCTGACGGTCATCATGGTGCTCAGCCTGGCAGGCTGCGGTAAGAGCGCGGAATTATCTTCCGTAACCCGTGATCCTGCGACAGACGACGGTACTGTGTGGTTTGATGATGAGGCAATCGCGCTTGCGGGATCTGTACAGAGAGCCGGTATGAGTGAGGCTGAGATTGCCCGTGCAACGGAGCTTCGTACCATGGCAACCGACGCGCTGGCACTGGTAAATGCCAAGAGAGCGGATAACGGACTTGCAGCGCTTACCTGGAGCAACGGATTGGAATCCTGCGCAATGGTAAGAGCACAGGAAGCTGCTTCCAAATTCTCTCATACCAGACCGAACGGCAGAGACTGGTATACCGTGAACAGTGAACTGATGTGGGGTGAGAACCTGGCGAAGGGATATGATTCCGCACAGAGCGTGGTAGATGCCTGGATGGCTTCTCCCACCCATGCAGCCAATATTCTGGCAGGCGATTTTACCACTTGTAGCATTGCCATTTACGAGACAAACGGTAAGCTGTATTTTGCACAGGAGTTTGGTTATTAAGAGAAGAATTTCTTCCCTGTGAGGGGATAGAGATAACGTCAGAAAGAGTTAATATTTGTCGAAATATTAACTCTTTCTTTGCACTTATATTGTGGAAATTGCACTAAATTTATGCTATAATATGTCATAAAAAAGCACAAATCAACAATCGGTCATCAAATTGGAATGGAAGAAAGGCATTTGGCTGTAACTATCCGGGCGCTGCCGGATATGTGATCGATAGGCGAAGCGTGGAGAAATACGGAAAGTAAAATAACAAAACAACAGACCGCAGCGCAGAAATGGGGACTTATGAGTATAAAGGCAATGCAACAGGGAAAAAAGCAACAGGTGAAGGAACAGACCACGCAGACGACGATCAGAGAACGTCTGCAGAAGGCAATCAGGAAGCTGGTGTTACTTGCTATTATTCCGTTAGTTATTCTCACGGTGATCCTCAATTTGTCCAGTACGTTGAACAAGCTGGAGGATGATATGCTGGTGATTGCAGAGATTTCTGCAGACCGTATCAGTCAGGAACTGAAAGTCAGCGAGACCATCGTATCGGAACTCGGTTGCAGTTATCAGCTGTACTTCTCAGTATTTACGCCGGAGCAGAAACAGGAGTATATCAATGAACGCGTACAAGCCTATGGAATGGTCAGAGGAAAACTGATCGGCGCCGACGGTATCTGTGCTTATGACGGAACGGATTACAGTGAGCGTGAGTACTTCAAGAGATCCATGCAGGGAGAAGTGGTGGTATCGGATCCTGTGATTGCCAAGACTGACGGTAAGCTGAGCGTGATCATTTCTGCACCTGTTTATAAAAACGGTGACAGAAACGGCGAAATCATTGGCGTGGTATTCGTGGTACCGGATCCTGAATTTTTGAATGACATCGCGGCATCTATCTCTATCAGTCAGAATTCGGAATGTTATCTGTTGGGAGAGACCGGAATCACGATTGCCCACTGTGATTCCGCAGTAGCACAGGAACAGAGAAACAACACGGAATTATCTCAGACCGACAGTTCCTTAAGAGGAATTGCGAAGGTGGAACAGAAGATGCTTACGGGAGAGACCGGATACAGCACTTATTTCAGAAACGGTGTTTATATGGTACAGGCCTATGCACCGATAGACGGAACCAATGGATGGAGTGTGGCAGTAGATGCACCGCTGGTTGATTTCCTGGGTTCTGTCGTGGCATGCATCATCATCGGAATTGTGGTTGGCATTCTGGCAGTGACCTACAGCATTTACCGTGCGAAACAGATTGGCCGGCGTATCGGTGAACCGGTAGCGGAATGTACCAACAGATTAAAACTGCTGGCAGAAGGTGATCTGCATACACCGGCGCCCGTGATACAGACAGGGGATGAACTGCAGATTCTGGCAGAGGCAACGGACAGCCTGTCGGAGAATCTGAAGAAGGTCATTGGAGATACAGATTATCTGCTGGGTGAAATGTCAGAGGGCAACTTTGCGATCGGCAGCGGTTGCAAGGAAGCTTATGTGGGTGATTTCCAGGGGCTGTTGGAGTCTATCCGCAAACTGAATCATAAGCTCAGCGAGACACTGGGCGAGATCAAGACCGCGGTAAATCAGGTATCCATGGGAGCCGGTCAGATGGCGGATGCCGCGCAGGGACTGGCAGAAGGTGCTACAGATCAGGCAGGTTCTGTGGAAGAACTCCAGGCTACGATTACGAATGTTACCGAGATCGTGGAGAAGAATGCAAAGGCACTCGGAGCATCTTATGACAAGGCAATGGAATATCAGCAGCAGGCAAAGGCAAGCGGAGAAGAGATGAAGGGGCTTACCGAAGCCATGCAGCGGATCAATGACACTTCCAAGCAGATAGGCGATATTATCGCGGAAATCGAAGATATTGCGTCCCAGACGAATCTGTTGTCTTTAAATGCTGCCATTGAAGCTGCCAGAGCAGGTGAGGCGGGAAGAGGATTCGCAGTGGTGGCAGATCAGATCAGAAAACTGGCGGATGACAGTGCACAGTCTGCGGTACATACCAGAGAACTGATCGGGACTTCCCTGCAGGAGATCGAGCATGGTAACCAGATCACGGACAGAACTGCGGAGGCATTGAAGAAAGTCGTAGAGGGAATCGAAGATCTGGCGAACGAAACCAAGAAAGCAATGGAAGAATCTCATGCGCAGGCTGAGGCAATGATGCAGATTGAGCAGGGTATCGAACAGATCTCTACTGTGGTGCAGAATAACTCGGCAACAGCGGAGGAAACCTCTGCGACCAGTGAGGAGCTTTCCGCACAGGCAACGAACATGAACGAACTGACAGATGCATTCCAACTGAGAGAAGAATAAGGATCCTTTTTTCGAAGGGAATGAATCGCAAACATGTTGCATACAATGCATAGAAACAAGCATTGGAGACAGCCGTGTTCGAGAAACAGAATATACAGGAAACCATAATAAAATTAAAGACAGACGCAGTGAAGGGCCTTACCGATGGTGAGGCCTTTCGTCGTTTGCAGCAAAACGGCAAAAACGAAATGAGGGCTGCAAAAAAGAAGACAAAGCTTCAGCTGTTCGTAGAGCAGCTGAAAGACCCACTGATCTACATATTGCTGATCGCGGCAATGGTGTCAATCGGACTGGGAGAGATCAGCGATGCGGCCATCATCGGTACGGTGGTATTGATCAATGCACTGGTGGGAATGTTACAGGAAGGAAAAGCGAGAAAGGCATTAGAGGCGTTGAAACAGCTTACCAGCCCCAGAACCATCGTGATTCGGGACGGAATCCGCAGAGAGATCCCCGCAGCCGATCTGGTCGTGGGAGATCTGGTAGATCTGGAAGCGGGAGCCAGGGTGCCGGCAGACATCCGGCTGACCAGAAGTGCCGATCTACAGGTGGAAGAATCGGCGATCACGGGAGAATCTCTGCCGGTGGAAAAGGATGCGTTGTTTCTGGCGGACTGCCGACAGGAAATCCCACTGGGAGACCGGGTAAATATGGTCTATATGTCTACCGTAGTGACACACGGACATGGGGAGGGACTGGTGTGTGCCGCCGGTATGGACACGGAGATCGGCAGAATCGCATCCATGATCACGAATGCGGAGGAAGAGACGACACCTTTGCAGAAGAGACTGGGAGATCTGGGGAAGCTGCTTAGCGTTTTATCACTGGGATTGTGCATTGCACTGTTCCTGCTGGCAGTGCTGCAGCAGAGAAATATCCCGGAGATGCTGCTGGTAGCAATCTCATTGGCGGTGGCCGCTGTCCCGGAGGGACTTCCTGCGGTAGTTACGATCTGCCTGGCGTTGTCGGTGACCAGGATGGTAAAGGTAAATACGATCATACGCAGACTGCCGTCGGTGGAGACGCTGGGGGCGGTAAGTGTGGTGTGTTCCGACAAAACGGGAACACTTACGCAGAACCGCCTGACAGTGGAGAAGTGCTGGTGGTATGATTGCTTGGAAAGTATGGAGATTCTGCGGCAGAACAGACGGGAGAACGGTGCCGCAGTGGAAATCGCCCTGGGCATGGTATTATGTAACGATGCTTCGAAGCAGGGAGAGGAGCGGATCGGAGACCCGACGGAACTGGCACTGTTGGACTTTGGGGAAATACTCGGTATACACAAACAGAAACTGGAGAGACAATATCCCAGATATGCGGAGCAGCCTTTTGATTCGGACCGTAAGATGATGACGACCTGTCACAGAGGCAGAAGGGATGGGATACTTTCGTATACCAAGGGAGCACCGGATGTGGTATTGCAGCATTGCACGCATATCCTTAGGGAAGGAAGAAGTATTCCCATGACAAAGGAGCAGCAGTGCAGAGTGCAGGACATCGTAGAAGTCATGAGTTCCATGGCTCTTAGGACGCTGGCTGTGGCAAGGGGCAATACGGAGAAAGAGGAGAATCTGACGTTCTTAGGAATCGTGGGAATGCGGGACCCCGCCAGACCGGAGGCGGCAGAAGCGGTGGAGATCTTCCGCCGGGCGGGAGTATCCACGGTAATGATCACGGGGGATCATGTGGACACCGCTTATGCCATCGCCGGACAATTGGGGATCGCCGGGCACAGGAGCCAGTGTATTACCGGAGAGGAACTGCAGCGAATGGATGACAGGACTTTTTCCCAAAAGGTCAGGGATATCAAAGTATATGCAAGAGTATCTCCGGTTCAGAAAGTACGGATCGTAAAAAGTTTACAGGAGAAGGGAGAAATCGTGGCAATGACAGGAGATGGTGTCAATGATGCACCCTCCCTGAAGGCAGCGGACATCGGGATAGCCATGGGCACGGGAACGGATGTGGCAAGACAGGCGGCGGACATGATCCTGGTGGATGATAATTTTGCCACCATAGAGAAGACCATCGAAGAGGGCAGAGGAGTCTATGAAAATATACGTAAGTCTGTAATCTTCCTATTATCTTCCAATCTCGGAGAACTGATGACGATGTTCGTGGCGGTGGCACTGGGGCTGGCATCACCGTTAAAATCCAGCCATATCCTGTGGATCAATCTGATCACGGATTCCCTTCCGGCACTGGCACTGGGAGTGGACAAAAATGACCGGAAAAGCCTGATGCGCTGTTCTCCCAGAAAAGCAAGCGAGAGCCTGTTCGCCAGAGGCGGCATGGCATGTACCTTATGGTACGGAGCACTGATCACGGGAATCGGGCTCGTAGCCTTTCTGGTGCTGCCCTGTGGAATCCTGAACAACAAAGGGGTGCCGTTTCAGAATCCTCTGTTGTATATCGGTAAAATAAAAGAACTTTTGGAACAGGAGAGTATATTGGCCAGATCCCAGACCTACGCCTTCACGGTATTGGGAATGTGCCAGCTGTATCACGCGGTGGGGATGCGCGATGTGCAGAAGTCCATATTCAGGATGAAGCCTAAGGATAATCCGCTTATGATAGCCGCCTGTGTGATCGGGTTTGTACTGCAGATCGCGGTAACGGAGGTGCCGTTTCTGATTACTGCATTCGGAACCTCCCATCTGTCGGGCATGGAGTGGCTTTTGCTGAATGCGCTGGCGGCTTTTCCTCTGCTGGCACATGAGATTGGGGTAGTGTTTACAAAAAGTTAACATTTCTCTCGTATGGAGTTTATAGTCAATTGTTACAATAAAATTGTCTATAAAATTTCATGGGAGGGCAATGTGATGAAAACAATCAGAAAAACGGCAATTATAATGCTTTTTTGCATCTGTTTTCTGACCTATGGTGTATTGCCGCAGGTGCAGTCAGCCGGCAAGGATACTCCCGTGATCGTGGTGGCGCATCGTGCAGGAGCAAAAGTGGCTCCGGAGAATACGATCGCAGCCTTGGAACAGACCATACGGGACAACGTTCCCATTGCGGAGATCGATGTCCAGCAGCTGGCGGACGGCACCCTGATCGTGATGCATGACAGTAATTTCGCGCGAACCGCCGGAGAGGATATCTGTGTATGGGATATACAGGAGGACAGATTCCGCGAGATGGAAGTGGGAAGCCGTTTTTCGGAAGCATATCGGGGAGAGCGGATTCCCACGCTGGAAGAAATGCTTGTCTGCGCGAAGGACAGGATCTGTCTGATGATCGAATTAAAATATACCGGTCAGGAAGAGAAACTGGAGGAAAAGGTACTGGCTCTGTTGCAAAAATACGACATGACGGAGGAATGTATCATCGGTTCCATGAACCGCGGCATCTTACAGAGAGTAAAAGAACTGGAACCTGGGATCTCCACGGTATATATTGCGCATGATCTGGACGAAGAGGACTACGACATGGATTATGCGGACAGCTACAGCATCGAGGGGAAGAACCTCACCGCAGAGATGACAGAACGGATTCATTACACGGGAAAGTCGGTCTATGGCTGGACTGCCAATTCCGCAGCGACCATGAAACAAATCGTAAATTGCGGTGCAGACGGTGTAATCACGGATGATGTCCGTCTTTTACAGACGTTTTTGCGAGAACATACTTGCCGTAAAGCGCTTACGAGTGTATACTAAATACCAACAGAGGGGAATACATCGGAAGCGAGCTGATACGGATTATGAGTAAAATATGGGAATTTTTTGAGAATCTGGAGGAATATGTCTATGTAACCGATCCGGAGACTCATGAACTGGTATATATGAATAAGAAGACTCTGAAGAGCTATGGCTTTCAGAGCAATGACGAGATTGTCGGGTTGAAGTGCTATGAGATACTGCAGGGGAATTCTGTGCCGTGCAGTATGTGCAATAATGAGCAGCTGAGACCCGACTATTTTAAGGAATGGGAATATTATAATCCCCACTTGAACAGGCAGCTTCATATTAAGGATACGTTGGTGGAAGAGGATGGACGTATGCTTCGCATGGAGATCGCACTGGATTGCGGATGCCCCAGGGAAAGGGAGGAAAATCCGCAGGAATACCGTAAGCTGGAGGCAGCAGTCAACGAGGGTATCAAGGTGGCGCTTCGTCAGGGAACACCGGATCAGACTATACAGGTATTGCTGGAATATCTCGGCAGGACGCTGGAGGCTGAGAGAACCTACATATTTGAAAAAAATGATCACGGATATGATGATAATACTTATGAATGGGTAGCAAGAGGAGTCACTGCGGAGAAGGAGAATCTGCAGGATCTGCCACCGGAGATCTGTGCCGGCTGGTACCGGATCTTCAGTCAGAACCGTAACATCATTGCCGAGAATGTGGAAGGTATGAAGCAGAACGACCCACAGATGTATGAAGTGCTGGTCAGACAGAACATCCGGTCCCTGGTGGTGGTGCCTCTGTATGATGAAGGCAGGATCATCGGCTTCTACGGTGTGGATAATCCGCCGACCAAATATCTGAAAGTGGTCACGGATATGCTGCAGATCATGGGACATTTTATGGTTTCCTCCATGAAACGCAGAAATCTGGTTCACAAATTACAGCAGATGAGCTATACAGATCCGCTGACTTCTTTCGGCAACCGTTATGCTATGGAGCGTTATGTGCGAGAGGCAGAACCGGGAGATTTGTTCGGTGTTGTATATTGTGATATTACGGGACTTAAGAAAGTGAATGACGAACAGGGGCATTCTGCGGGAGATCTCCTGATCCTGCATTCCTGTGACTGCCTGGCACAGGTATTTTCCGGATGCGGATTGTTCCGGATCGGCGGAGATGAACTGGTGGTACTAAGTCAAGGAATGGGTGGGGAAGAGCTGGAGCAAAAGACAGCAGAGCTTAAGAAGATTATGACAGAACATCAGGTCAATCTTGCAGTTGGGGCTTCCATAGAGACGTTGGGAGAGAACGGAACGGATGATCTCCTCACAGAGGCCGAGAGGAGAATGTACATCGATAAAGCGGAGTATTATCACAGGACCGGTCTTAACAGAAGAAAGATGTAGAAATGTTAACGGAAAAGTGGAGGAATATCGGATGCACATAGCGGTATGTGATGATGAGAAAACCTGTCTGGAGAAAATGAAAAAGTTATTGCAGAAGTATCCCGGGGTGAGCAGGACGGAGTATTATCAGGATCTGGACAAATTAACGGAGGTCGCGCAGAACGGAACGGTATATGATCTGATCCTGATGGATATTGAATGGAACGGAAGAGCAGAGACCGGAATCCGGTATGCAGCCGAATTCTGCAAAAAATACCCCCATACCCAGTTCGTGTTCGTGACGGCATACAACGATAAGTTTGCACAGAAAATATTCTGGGAGGATGTGAATCTCGGCGGATATCTGGTAAAACCGGTACAGGAAGAGAATCTGACAATATTGCTGAACAAGGCCAAGGAGAGGATCTACGGGAATGAGGAATTGATCCTTCAACGTGGAAGGGCAACAGAACGTATCCGCAGTGAACAGATATTATACATAGAGAGCAGTGCACATCAGATACTGATCCATACATTGGACGGAGAGATCACAACGTATGAGAAGCTGGATGTCATTGAGAAAAAGATGCAGAAGAATTTCCTGCGGATCCATAAGAGCTTTCTGGTAAATATGCAATATATCCGGAGAATCGAAATGAAGGAAGTGACCATGCAGGATGGAACGGTACTGCCGGTCAGCAAGACCAGATACAGTGTCTCCCGGGATAAATATTTTCGCTTTATGAGGGCAATGTTATGATCTGTTATGCGATATGCGCTTTTTTATGGCTGGTGTACCTTTGGCTGGACTGCATGGTGGTATGCTATGCTTTCGAACCGAAAAAAGAGAACGTAGGCCGAGGCGTCATGACTCTGGGACTGATGGCGGCACAGCTCCCGGTTGCTGTGGTCAAGTTCTTATGTAATGAAAATACGGTGATCCGATATTGTGCTCTGTTTTTGGTGGGGATCATCACGGTTGTCTATGCAGCATTTTTTCTAAAAGGATTGTTCTGGCAGAAAGTGGTGTTCATGGTATGTGAATATCTGTTGGCACTGATGTCTGAGATGATGTGTATCGGCTTGCTGGGCAAGTATCTGGACTATGTTCCGGAACTGTCCTACACATCTCCGGTCATGGTACTGCTGTTGGTGTTTGTATGTGCTGTGACAGCAGTGGTATTCCAACTGTTTTTGATCGTATGGAAAAGAGTGATCGGAAAAGAATCCCAGGATCTCAGTGTAGTGATCACATTCAGCATCTTCCCTATCAGTCAGATTTTTATGATTATGGCAATTAATCAACAGACCTTTCTGGAAATGTCTGTCTATACGGGATTTATTCTTCTCGCGGCAGCACTGGGAGCGGTAGCGGACGGAATGCTTCTGTATACGCTTCTTAGGCAACAGCAGATGCAGGAACTGAAGCTGCGGCTCAGTGAGGTGGAGAGTACCTGGGAGATTGCCAGAAACCATTATCACGAGATTGAAGCGAGACGGGAGGAATTCGCCAGGATCAGACATGATATGCGCAATCACCAGATGGTGCTGCAGGAATTACTGCACCAGGGAGAATATGAGAAAGCAGAGAAGATGCTGGGAACTTTGACGGATGCCGTAGCGGCTACCGCGGAATATGTATATTGCGGGGATCCGGTATGCAACGCTATTATGGGAGAAACAGAACGGACCTGCCGGGAAAAGGGCGTAGAATTAAAGTACGATCTGGAAATTCCGGAAAAGCTGAAGCTGGATCCTGTCGCGATTTGCAGCATTTTCTCCAATCTGACGAGAAATGCACTGACGGCAGCAGTGGAGACAGTAAAAACGGGAGAGGCCTTTTTGTCGGTAAAGGCTGCAGCCAAAGGAGATTATCTGCATATCTGTGTGGAGAACAGCAGAGCTATGACCGCACCAAAAAAGAAGGGACGAAAAGGTTACGGCCTGGAGATCCTGAAAGACCTCGTCGAACGTAACCACGGCCAGATCGATATCGAACCGGGAGAAGGAATCTTCCGGGTGAATATTACAGTAGAGAATTTTTGAGTTAGTTTAAGCCTTTTTATCACCACTCAGATAATAGCGTTCCAGCAACACTGTTTCCGGAACGGGGATATTTCCGTTCTGGAGTTTCTTGGTCAGGACGTCCAGATGATGCAGCCCCTGCGCGACCTTGATTCTACGGCGATCCAGAAGCTCTGCGTAAAGCGGATTCTGTGAAAGGGTAGTACAGATCTCCTCGGGGAACGGGCAGTAGGTGAACATAATCTGTCTGGCTACTTTGTTCAGACGCGGAGAACCGGCACCCTCGAACAGTACCCAGATCATATAATCTCGTACAAACATTTCCTTGAAGCTGTTCTTTGCACGCTGTAAGCTGGATTTTACCTTTTCTTTTGCTTCCGTACTCAGATCATGATTCTTCCGGTAGAACTGAATATAGTCAAAATATTCACTGGTCAGGGAACTGATCGTGACGTCATTCCAGCGGTTGCCTTGGATCCGCTTACACAATTCCCAACGGAATTCGCCGGTGAGGTGGGTGAATGTCGTCTTCAGATCTTCCATGTGGAAGATGGAGAAAACCATACGTCCCGGGCTGTTGCGGCGCTTGCCTTCGATCTCCTGCCACATGACACCGCGGATGCCGACGTTCGGCATGAGGATGATATCCGGCAGATATTCCAGATGAATCGTTTCTTTTCCCATGACGTCTATATGTTCCAGATCCAGACTTTCCCGGTAAAATGCGGTGTAATCCACGCGCCGGATTTCCTCCAGAAGCTGTGATATCCTGGATACGGTGACGTAGGAACTTTCCAGGTCTTTTAATACATTCTCTGCGCAGAACAGTGGACAGAAGGTGGTGATACGGCCAAAGGTAATCTTATTGACCTGCGGAAACATATTCCGCAATTCATAATTTACCTTTGCCATAGGATTATTTTCCAAAGCCTTGAGTTCTGCGTCGGTAATATTACCGCCGACCTTCTGCTTATGAATGTAATCGGAATAATCCTGATCGAATTCGTTGCGGCTGGGTGCTTTTTTCCCACGGAAGATCGCCAGCAGCCAGTCATAGAACGTATAGACACCGGCTTCACTGTGATCTGTCATGGCATCAGCCAGGCGGTACAGGGTGACGGCATTTTGCAATCCTGCCAGTTCTTCATCCACATAGCCGAAATATAAAAACATCCGTACCGGCATAGGAATGCTCGGCTGTTCCAGTGTCTGGGTAAACAGTAGAGAATAGAGCATATAAAATTCTTCGGTCAGCTGTTTGCGTAAAAGAGCCACATCCTGATCCTGAGAGGAACGGTCGGACAGCAGCTTGTAAGCATGCACATGCTGACGGAAACTTGTTACGGTATCCAGATCGGAACCTGCATACTCCAAAATGGTGTTCAGGGAACCGGCAAGCTCACCCAGAATCTCGGAATCTCCGGAAGTGCCTGTCTCCGTGGTATCCGAGGACTCCATAAGCGTAAGACTGCTCTGAAAACTTTTGGTTCTGGAAGCAAACAGTTCATTATCGATAAAGGACAGATCCCCGGCTTTGGAAAGCATACGCTGAATCCGGTCATATACGACTTTACTGTCTTCGTTGCCCTGCCCCAGTTTATAATAAAGCGTGGTATAAAAATCAAAAAGGTCATTCCCTGATTCGCGGAAGTAGAAAGAACCTACCTGTTGCAAATAGTGGAACTGTTCTTCCAGACTCTGGTAAGTGCGTCTGAAATCCAGGCTGCCCTTACGGAGCATACCAATGGGAAGATCCGCTTCCTGTACCATGATCCGATAGTTGTCCGAAGCCAGAATCCGGCCAAGACCCATGTAATAGCCGTTTAACCAGATATCCGGGGAATCATCACCGAGGAAAGCATTTAATTCATCAAAATGCTCCAGAGATCTGGGAGACAGGCGATAGCGGCTGCACAGAGAGTTGTAAGTAGCAATATCGTCCGTAAGTGTGCGGTAAAGTTCGCTGCAGTTTAATTCAGAGATAGAACTGCGGTTCAACAAAATATTGATCTGCCGGAAACAGGATAACAGAAACAGCCTGGCAACATCCGGATGCTTCTGTAAAATATCATTCAAGGAATCCAGACTGGTCAGCGGATAAGTGAGAATGGTAGCATCTTCGACAGTCGTATAGCCGAGCAGGTGGATCTCGGAACAGATCTCACAGATGCCGATGACATCCCCTTTTCCCAACTGATAAGAACCGCCGGGATAGGACACCTCCACTTTACCGCCGGTGATCAGATGCAGTGCGGTCATAGGCTGTCCGTAGCTATATATAGTTTTCCCTTTTGTTAACACGATTCCGGCCATTTGATACCTCGTCCTGATTCCGGTTATGGTACTCCGGTTACTGATATTCCAACAAATCTATTATGATTATACACCATAATACCTACAATTTTCTACTGTACTTTTGATAGAAATGTGATAAAATAAAACTACATATGTGTCACTTTTGGCTTTATTGACAAAAATAGTGATATTTTCGACAAAAATCGTTACGGAGAGGTATGTCAGGGTATGGAACAAAACAGCGAATACAGAGAACAATTGCTGGAATCATATAAACAGGCGGTAAGACCGTTACTGCCATATCTGCCGTGGCTGGAACAGAATGCGGGCAAGAGGGCTAGTTCCATTTACAGCGGACAGGATATTGGAGTAAATTCCGTGTCTTTTCCGGTATATGACGGGACGCTTTTGAATTTTGTGAGAGAAGCCGGGAAAAGTCCGCTGATGGATCGTAATTATGCGTATGTATATACCAGACACCGTATCCGGACACATGAGGACGAGCGGAATGTGATCACGAAAGCCGGTTGGAAAGACTGGGATATACTCAGAGGAATTTTGTCAAAATATGTGCTTGGCGGTCGTACGAAGGGCAACCTGTGGAGCGAAGCAGTATCGGAACAGATTTTTTATCTGGTGCTTAGGCAGATGCAGGAGATCATAGAGTTCTGGGATAAAACACCGGCAAACCAGTGAGATGCGTGGGGAAAGGCAGGAAACTAAAATGGGAGAAAAATCAGTACAGAAAAAGCGATATATTGTAGAAAAAGCCAGGGAAGTATTTATGGAAAAGGGCTTCAAAAAGGTAACGATGAAAGACATCGTTGACGCCTGCGATATCAGCCGGGGAGGGCTTTATCTGTATTTTGAAAATACCAGTCAGATTTTTCTGGAAGTGCTGCGGATGGAGAGCGAAGAGGCGGACGATGTATTTTCCGACAGCATTACGGAAGATGCTACGGCGGCGGATATTCTCCTGCTGTTTTTGAAAGAGCAGAAGAAAGAACTCCTGCGTAAAAAAAATACACTGACACAGGCTACTTACGAATTCTATTTTGAAAATGAACTGCCGAAGCGTGACAATATTCTGAAAAAGCAGTTTGACTCCGCAGTGAAGATCATTGAAAAACTGATTGAGGCGGGCGTGGATAACGGCGAATTTTTATGCGATGACTGTGAAGGAACTGCCAGAAACATTATGTTTGTGCTGGAAGGATTAAAAATATCGGCACAGACCATCGGTATCACGGCGGAAGCAGTGGATCGGGAGATCCTGTATCTGTTACGTGGCTTAGGCGTGGAAGAATAAGAACAGATAAGACAACGATGATGATGCTTCAGGGAGATGGTGTCCTGAAGCATTGTTTATGTGCGTTATAAGCAAGTAGGGCGAATAGCCCGGAGAAATCAGTTATGATACAATAAGTCAGGGAGGAAAACATGATCGAGACCATCATAAGTATGGAACTGCCCGTGGGAGAGCATCTGGCGGTCCGCAGAAACCGGATCCTGCCGAGGGAGGAAATCAAAAATCCCGCAAGGATCAGTCTGGTATCCGGTATTCACGGGGACGAACTGGAAGGACAGTATATCTGTTATGAGGCGGCACGAAGGGTGAAAGAACATCCGGAGTATCTGAAGGGAATCGTTGATATATATCCGGCACTTAATCCGCTGGGAATCGATATGGCAAGCCGGACGCTGCCACGAATGAATATGGACATGAACCGCATGTTTCCGGGAGATGCCGGAGGAGACATGATGGAGCGGATCACGGCTGCCATTGTAGATTCCATAATCGGTTCCGATATCTGCATTGATCTGCATGCCAGTGACATTTTCGTGAGGGAGATTCCGCAGGTACGTCTCAGCGAAGAATTTGCCAATGCATTGTTGCCGTATGCCAAGATGACCAACGTGGACATGATCTGGATGAATGCCACAGCCACGGTACATGAGTCTACGCTGGCGCATTCCCTGAATCTGCTGGGGGTACCGACGCTGGTGCTGGAGATGGGACAGGGACACAATATCCATACATCCTTCGGTAATCAGGTGGTGGACGGTATTTTCCATATCATGAGTGAAATGGGCATCTGGACAGGACCGGCTCCCAAGGTACAGGAGCCTGCGGTATCCAGTGACGGAGAGGTGGAGTTCATCCGCAGCCGCATGGATGGCGTATTTCTGCCGCTGATCGAACACAACCACTATGTGAAAAAAGGGGATCTGATCGGCGAAGTAGTGGATCCTTTTGAGGGAACGGTAAAACAGCAGATCAGGACGGAGAGAGGCGGACTGCTGTTTACACTCAGAGCGTATCCGGTAGTTTATGAAGGAGATCTGCTGGCACGAATTTTGACGGAATCATTATAAATGGGGATTTTTATGTTTGAAAGAGATATTTATACGATACATTCTACTTATAGAGAAGATATGCATATCAAAGGATTTCAGTTCGGAAAGGGCGAAAAGTCTGCCTGCATCGTAGGAGCCGCAAGAGGCAATGAGATCCAGCAGATGTATATCTGTGCCCAACTGGTAAAAACACTCAGGGAACTGGAGAATAACGGATGCATCAGCGCCGGCAAACAGATCCTGGTGATCCCGACCATCAATGCGTATTCTGTCAATATCGACAGGAGATTTTTCGGGGTAAAAGAGGCGGATATCAACCGGAGCTTCCCGGGTAATGATTACGGGGAGCCGGCAGACCGGCTGACCAATGCATTGATCTCAGAGATCGGAGATTATGTCTACGGGATCCAGTTCACTTCGTTTTACAGACCGGGAGAATTCGTACCGCATGTGCGTATGATGGAGACCGGATACCAGAACACTTCCCTGGCGAATCTGTTCGGCCTGCCGTATGTCGTGGTTCGCAAGCCGACGCCGATCGATACGAAGACACTGAATTATAACTGGCAGGATGAGATGACGGCGGCATTTTCCGTGTATACCAATCAAAACAAGCAGATTGATGAAGCGAGTGCGAGACAGGCGGTGGCAGCTGTCTTACGTTTCCTGAAGCGTATGGGACTGATCCGCTATGAGAGCCATTCCGGATTCATCAGTCACATATTGTATGAGAAGGATCTGAGTGATGTATCTACGAACCGTGCAGGTATTTTCCGCGGAAAAGTGCATGCCGGGGATGATGTGCGTTATGGTATGGAGATGGCACAGATCATTGATCCTTACGACGGTTCCGTACGGGAGACCATTCTGGCGCCTACGGACGGTATTGTCTTTTTCGCTCATACAGAGGCACTGATCTGTGAGAAGGACATTGCGTACCGGCTGATCCACAGACTGCACGAATGACGAACCGTTCAAAAAGGAAGGTAAAATCTATCTAAATTTGTTGTTTTCTGCTATTGTGGGAAAATATAGGATGTTGTATGATACTATTCAGAACCATGTAACTATCATCAGATGTACGTCAAAGGCTCCCATTTGTAAGGGCATCTGATGATAGTTATATGGTGAGATAACCGCATGAGCAAAAAGTAAGCATCGCAAGATGCGGTTTTGCGAATGGGATTCTGAATCGTATCGCATAGTATAAAATTAATTTCGGAGGAGAGACATGGGCAACGTAAGACGTATCTATGTAGAGAAAAAGGAGCCGTATGCCGTCAAGGCAAAAGAACTGCACGATGAACTGAAAAATTATCTGGGCATTGATGTGGCGAGGGTTCGTGAGTTTATCCGCTATGACGTGGAGAATATTTCGGACGAGGTATTTGCAAGAGCCTGCAAGACCGTATTTTCCGAGCCTCCCGTAGATGATCTGTATGAAGAGACCATCGAGATTCCTGCGGATGCAAGAGTATTTTCCGTAGAGTTCCTTCCCGGACAGTTCGATCAGAGAGCGGATTCCGCAGTGCAGTGTGTGAAGTTCTTAAAAGAGGACGAAGAACCTGTGATCCGTACCGCAGTCACCTATATGATCGAAGGACAGGTGTCCGACGAAGAATTTTCCAAGATCAAATCTTACTGCATCAACCCTGTGGATTCCAGAGAGACCGATATGGTAAAGCCGGATACTCTGATTACAGCGTATGACGATCCTGCCGATGTTGCTATTTTCGACGGCTTCAGAGATATGGATGAGAGCAGCTTAAAAGCGCTGTATGAATCTCTGGGACTTGCCATGACATTCAAAGATTTTAAACATATTCAGAATTATTTCCACGATGATGAGAAGAGAGATCCTTCCATGACGGAGATCCGTGTACTGGATACCTATTGGTCCGATCACTGCCGCCACACTACTTTTTCCACCGAGCTGACCGACGTGGAATTCGGTGAGGGCTATTATCGCTCTCCCTTAGAGACCACCTACCAGAGCTATCTGGATACCAGAGAAGAAATCTTTAAGGGCAGAGAGGACAAGTTCGTCTGCCTGATGGATCTGGCACTGATGGCAATGCGGAAGCTGAAAAAAGACGGCAAACTTGACGACATGGAAGAATCTGATGAGATCAATGCCTGCTCCGTAGTGGTTCCCGTGGAGATGGATTACGGCGATCACAGAGAGACCGAGGAGTGGCTGGTATTTTTCAAGAACGAGACCCACAATCATCCTACAGAGATCGAGCCTTTCGGTGGCGCTGCCACCTGTTTGGGCGGTGCTATCCGTGATCCTCTGTCCGGTCGTGGCTATGTATATCAGGCGATGCGTGTCACCGGTGCAGCAGATCCTACCGTTCCCGTATCCGAGACACTTCACGGCAAGCTGTCCCAGAAGAAACTGGTAAGAGGCGCAGCCAGCGGTTATTCCTCTTACGGTAACCAGATCGGTCTGGCTACCGGATTTGTAAAAGAGATCTATCATCCCTCTTACGTGGCAAAGCGTATGGAGATCGGTGCTGTTATGGGCGCTGCTCCCCGCAAAAATGTCATCCGTGAGACCTCCGATCCCGGTGATATCATCATCCTCCTCGGCGGACGTACCGGACGTGACGGCTGCGGCGGTGCTACCGGATCCTCCAAGGTACATACCGATACCTCCATCGAGACCTGTGGTGCCGAGGTACAAAAGGGTAATGCACCTACCGAGCGTAAGATCCAGAGACTGTTCCGCCGTGAGGAAGTCAGCCGTCTGATCAAAAAATGTAATGACTTCGGTGCCGGCGGTGTGTCCGTTGCCATCGGTGAGCTGGCAGACGGTCTGACCGTAGATCTGGACAAGGTACCTAAAAAGTATGCCGGACTGGACGGCACGGAACTGGCAATTTCTGAGTCCCAGGAGCGTATGGCAGTGGTCGTAGACCCTAAGGATGTGGATACTTTCTTAGGCTATGCCAAGGAAGAAAACTTAGAGGCTGTTCCCGTGGCAGTGGTTACCGAGGAGCCGAGACTGGTACTGAACTGGAGAGGCAAGCCTATCGTAGATCTGAAGAGAGCTTTCTTAGATACCAACGGTGCGCACCAGGAGACCAGAGTAAAAGTAGATATTCCATCTGAAGAAGAGAATTATTTCGATAAATGGGCTGTTCCCGCAGTAGGCGAGAAGCTGGAAGAGGGCGACGTGAAGGGTGCCTGGGTGGCACTGCTTAACGATCTCAACGTATGTTCCCAGAAGGGTCTGGTGGAGATGTTCGACTCCTCCATCGGTGCCGGCAGCGTACTGATGCCTTACGGCGGAAAATATCAGCTGACCGAGACCCAGACCATGGTAGCAAAGCTGCCTGTACTGGAAGGTAAGACCGATACCGTGACCATGATGAGCTACGGCTTCGATCCTTACCTGTCCTCCTGGAGCCCTTATCACGGAGCTGTCTATGCAGTGACAGAGTCCATGGCGAAGATCGTGGCTTCCGGCGGTGATTTCAGTAAGATCCGCTTCACCTTCCAGGAGTACTTCCGCAGAATGACCGGTGATCCCGAGCGTTGGAGCCAGCCTTTTGCAGCACTGCTTGGTGCATACGACGCACAGATCGGTTTCGGTCTGCCTTCCATCGGCGGTAAGGACAGTATGTCCGGTACCTTCAATGATATTGATGTACCGCCCACACTGGTATCCTTTGCCGTAGACGTGGCAAAATCCGGTGATATTATCACTCCGGAACTGAAGACACCCGGCGACAAGCTGGTACGCTTCTCTATTGACAAAGATGATTTTGACATCCCGATGTATGAGGATGTGGCAGTATTATATGGTAAGATTCATGAGCTGACCGGGAACGGAACCATCGTATCCGCATACGCACTGGATTCCAAGGGTGTGGCAGCAGCCGTAGCCAAGATGGCATTCGGTAATAAGCTGGGTGTGAAGATCGATGACGATGTCACCACAGATGATTTGTTTGATAACGGTCTGGGCGATATTCTGGCAGAGATTCCGGCAGACAAGATGGCAGCATTGGAGGAGAAGGAACTGGATTACACTGTGATCGGTACCGTGACCGAGGAGCCTGCTTTTGTATACGGCGATGTGAAGATCACCATGGATGAGGCACTTGTATCCTGGACCTCCAAGCTGGAGAAGGTATTCCCCACCAAGGCGGTGAAGGGCACCGAGAAGATCGCAAGCGACTGCTACAAGGCTGACAGCATCTATGTATGCAAGCATAAGGTGGCAAAGCCTACCGTTTTCATTCCGGTATTCCCCGGAACCAACTGTGAATACGACAGCACCAAGGCATTCGAGCGTGCCGGAGCGCATGTGGAGACCAGAGTTTTCCGCAATCTGACCGCAGAAGATATCCGTGAATCCGTAGACGAATTCGAGAAGTCCATCGCACAGGCACAGATCATCATGTTCCCCGGCGGATTCTCCGCAGGTGATGAACCGGACGGCAGTGCGAAGTTCTTCGCAACAGCATTCCAGAATGCGAAGCTGAAGGAAGCGGTCATGAAGCTGTTAAATGAGAGAGACGGTCTGGCACTTGGTATCTGTAACGGATTCCAGGCGTTGATCAAGCTGGGACTGGTTCCCTATGGTGAAATCACAGGACAGAAGGAGAATTCTCCTACCCTGACCTTCAATACCATCAACCGTCATATCTCCAAGATGGTATATACCAAGGTCGTATCCAACAAGTCTCCCTGGTTACAGGGCGCTACACTTGGAGCAACTTACTGCAACCCTGCATCCCACGGTGAAGGCCGTTTCGTAGCGCCGAAGGAGTGGATCGACAAGCTCTTCGCAAACGGACAGGTCGCTACCCAGTACGCTGACCAGAACGGTAACGTATCCATGGATGAAGAGTATAACATCAACGGTTCCTACTGCGCAATTGAAGGTATCACCTCCCCCGACGGCAGATGCTTCGGTAAGATGGCACACTCCGAGAGAAGAGATGCTGCTGTGGCTGTGAACATCTATGGTGAGCAGGATATGAAGATCTTTGAGTCCGGTGTACAGTACTTTAAGTAAATTGAGAGTTAATTAAAATGAAGCAAAGGGACGAACTCCCGGAACGAACAGAATGCCTTCTGGAAGCTGTAACGTCTCCGAGTGTGAATTCCCTAAAGAAGTGGATATCATATATGGTAGAGGGACGGGTCGCCTACACGC
>CAKRRS010000042.1 GCA_934394665.1 uncultured Acetatifactor sp.
TCAAATCCACCGGCACCGCCTGCACCACCGTCAAATGCCGCATGACCATACTGATCATACTGACGTCTCTTCTCGGGATCACTCAGCACGGCATAAGCCTCGGAAGCTTCTTTAAACTTCTGTTCCGCATCCTTGTCTCCGGGGTTCATGTCGGGATGGTATTTTTTCGCCAGTACACGGTATGCTTTTTTGATTGCAGCATCATCTGCATTTTTATCCACACCGAGGACTTCATAATAGTCTCTCTTCTGCTCTGCCATTTTTACACCTCTATCACATAAATTAAATCTATAAACGGTTATGCACAGGGCACGCTTTCGCATACCCTGTGCCACCTGTTATTCGCAATCACTGTTACACAGCATTTACTGTTATACCACGATTTGCTTTATTTGTGAAGTTTAATTATACTTCTCTGAAGTCTCCGTCGATGACATCATCATCTGCGGAAGAACCTGCGTTGCCGCCGGCCTGTGCATTCATGTCGGGACCTGCGCCCTGCGCACCGGCACCCTGCTGTGCCTGAGCAGCCTGCTCATACATCTTGGTGAATACGGACTGTGCACTCTGGGTCAGTTTCTCTTTGGCAGCCTTCAGTTCATCAACATCGCTGTCACTCATCTCCTGATCCTTGGTTCTCTCCAGAATAGCCTTTACAGCCTCCAGATCAGCCTGTACCTGAGTCTTGTCACTCTCGGGAACCTTGTCTCCTACTTCGTTCAGAGCCTTCTCGGTCTGGAATACGAAGGAATCTGCTTCGTTTCTTGCCTCGATTGCTTCCTTACGCTTCTTATCCTGTGCTTCGAATTCAGCTGCTTCCTTGACAGCCTTCTCGATATCGGAATCGGACATGTTGGAACCGGCGGTGATGGTGATATGCTGTTCCTTACCGGTACCCAGATCCTTAGCGGATACATTTACGATACCGTTGGCATCGATATCGAAAGTAACCTCGATCTGAGGGATTCCTCTGGGAGCGGGAGCGATGCCGTCCAGACGGAACTGTCCGAGGGACTTGTTATCCTTAGCGAACTGACGCTCACCCTGTACTACGTTGATATCTACAGCAGTCTGGTTATCGGCTGCAGTGGAGAAGATCTGACTCTTCTTGGTAGGAATGGTAGTATTTCTCTCGATCAGTCTGGTAGCTACACCACCCATGGTCTCGATGGACAGGGACAGAGGAGTTACATCCAGCAGAAGGATATCGCCGGCACCTGCATCGCCTGCAAGCTTACCACCCTGGATAGAAGCACCGATTGCTACGCACTCATCAGGGTTCAGGGACTTGCTGGGCTCTTTACCGGTCAGGGCTCTTACCTTATCCTGTACAGCAGGGATACGTGTAGAACCACCTACCAACAGTACCTGACCCAGATCGGAATAGTTCAGACCTGCATCCTTCATAGCGTTCTGTACGGGGATTGCGGTCTTGTCAACCAGATCTCTGGTCAGTTCATCGAACTTTGCACGAGTCAGGTTCATATCGAAGTGCTTGGGTCCCTCAGCGGTTGCAGTGATGAAAGGAAGGTTGATGTTGGTGGTCATTGCGCTGGACAGCTCTTTCTTAGCCTTCTCAGCTGCTTCCTTCAGTCTCTGCATAGCCATCTTATCACCGGACAGGTCTACGCCTTCTG
This sequence comes from uncultured Acetatifactor sp., assembly GCA_934394665.1. Taxonomy (GTDB): domain Bacteria; phylum Bacillota; class Clostridia; order Lachnospirales; family Lachnospiraceae; genus Acetatifactor. The sequence goes on from CAKRRS010000042.1 coordinate 1,638, forward strand.
CCTTCTTGAATTCATCCAGCATCCACTGAATGATCTTGTTATCAAAATCATCACCGCCAAGGTGGGTATCACCGTTGGTAGCCAGTACCTCGATGACACCGTCACCGATCTCAATGATAGATACATCAAAGGTACCACCACCAAGGTCGTATACCATGATCTTCTGCTCTTTCTCGTTGTCCAGACCATAAGCAAGTGCTGCTGCGGTAGGCTCGTTGATGATACGCTTTACATCCAGACCTGCGATCTTACCTGCATCCTTGGTAGCCTGACGCTGTGCGTCGTTGAAGTATGCGGGAACTGTGATCACTGCCTCGGTAACCTTCTCACCCAGATAGCTCTCTGCATCTGCTTTCAGTTTCTGCAGGATCATTGCGGAGATCTGTTGAGGAGAGTATTTCTTGCCATCGATGGTACGGCCGCGGTCGGTACCCATATCTCTCTTGATCGAAGAGATGGTCTTCTCTGCGTTGGTAACAGCCTGACGTTTTGCGGGCTCACCGACCAGTCTCTCACCGGTCTTGGTAAATGCTACCACAGAGGGTGTCGTTCTGGCGCCTTCGGTGTTAGCGATAACGGTGGGCTTACCACCTTCCATAACAGCTACACAGCTGTTGGTTGTACCTAAGTCAATACCAATAATCTTACTCATAATATTTTCCTCCTGTTTTACTCTTTGTTTGCTTTTTTATAGTTTTTATATCTAAAAATATGTGATAACCAAATTATTGAACAACTCCTACCATGCTGTGTCTTACGACCATGTCGTGATAGGTATAACCCTTTTGAAGTTCCTGTGCAACCACACCGGATTCATATTCATCGCTCTCCACCTGCATCACTGCGTTGTGAAGGTTGGGATCGAATTCCCGGCCTACTGCTTCGATGGGTTTTACGCCGATATTGTCAAGTTCCGTCATCAGCTGTTTGTAGATGCGGTTCATCCCGTCTACAAAAGGATCTTCCTTGCTTTCTTCGGGAACGGTTGCCAGACCTCTTTCAAAATTATCCACCACAGGAAGGATCTTCTCGATCACGCTCTTGGCGCCGGTATCGAACATTGCCTGTTTTTCTTTGTCTGTTCTCTTACGGAAGTTCTCGAACTCCGCCATCTGACGTTTTACTCTGTCTTCCAGCTGATCGATCTTTTCTTTATAAGCATCTGCTTTCTTATCCAGCTTTGCCTGTTTCTTTGCAGCCTTCTTATCGGCTCTGCTTACAGGTTCTTCCGTATCTTCCTCTTCCAGTTCGTCCTCTACCTCTGCAATCTCTTCTTCGGTATCGGATACTTCCTTTTCCATTTCATCCAGGTTTTCTAAATTTTCTTTTTCCTGTTCTGCCATTCTTACCTCATCCTTTCCGGATCTTATTCCTTCTTATACAGGTCATCCAACTGATTCTGCACTGTACGCAGGGTTCCGATGACCTTGTCGTAATCCATTCTCTTTGGTCCGATAATTCCTATCGTGCCCTTCATGCCTTCGCCTAATTCATAAGTGGCTGTGACAACACTGCAATCCTTCATGCCCTGTACCGGTGTCTCGTCTCCGATGTACACCTGAATACCGGTGCTGCCTTCGTCTGCCAGGGATTCCTGGATCAGACCGCCCAACTGCTGTTTCTCTTCGAAGGCGTTGATCAGTTCGCTTGCTTTGGACTGATCTGCCAGTTCCGGATACCGGAAAATATTGTTGGCGCCGCTGGTATAGATCTCCAGGTCTTCGTCTGCCTTGATGGCATCTGCCACAGCATCGATCACCTCACTGACGATCTCACTGTGGATTCCGGCCTGCTGCTTCATCGCTGCGATCATTCCCAGATTGATCTCCTCCATGGATAATCCATTGAGGTGGGTGTTCAACAGGATGTTCAGCTTCAGTAATGTCTCATCATTCAGCTCCTGATTCACTGTCAGGATGTTGTTCTTGATCACATTGCCTTCGGCAACGATCACTGCCAGGATCTGTCCGGCATCCACTCTGGATAGCTGAATGAACTTTACCTTATTACGGTGTACCTGCGGTGCACTGATCATGGTAGCGTATTGTGTGTTCTGAGCCAGGGTCTTTACCACCTGCTTTAACAGGTTCTCCAGCTTATCCTGTCTCTCTAAGAGCATATCTTTCATCTCATTGACTTCATGCTCTCTGTCCGCCATCATGGTATCCACATAGAAGCGATATCCCTTATCGGAAGGAATCCTTCCCGCGGAAGTGTGCGGCTGTATAATGTATCCCATCTCTTCGAGATCTGCCATCTCATTCCGAATGGTTGCGGAACTCAGATTCAAATCTGTATATTTCGAAATGGTCCTGCTGCCGACCGGCTCACCCGTTTCCAAGTAGTTCCGGATAATGGCTTGCAATATAATTGTTTTTCTGTCGTCCAATTGCATTCCATCACTCCCTTTGGGATTATTAGCACTCAATCAAAAGGAGTGCTAACATCTTCTTACCATAAAGTATCACTATGGGATATTATTGTCAACAGCTTTTTCGGGAAATATTTCTAAATGTTTCTAAATAAAATATAAACTGCGAAGAAAAGTAACGAACTTTTGTCCGGCACATAATTTTCAAAATAACCGCCCCAAAAAACAGGGACAAACATGTCCATGAATGTAAACACTCACCACACATTTGTCCCTGTGTAATTACTATATTCTGTAACTGTTTCACACCGTATTTGCGAAACTGCATCTTCGGTGTCTCATTTTAGGAACGGGGTTACTTCATCACCAGCCCTGTCTCCAGATAGATGGGAAGCGCCCTCACATATACCATATATACTGCACTTCCGACAAGGATAAAAAAGCACAACGCCACGCCGGCATTCACCATCCACCTTGGAAATGTGTAAGTTTTGATTTTTACTTCAGAAAGCTTCTGAATCCCTTTTACCATATAATACATGAGCGGAACCAGCGCCGGAAGCAGATAGCGTCCCTGATGCTGATAATCCGTCGTATAGGCATAATAGACGGTCAAAAAGGCAGGCATCAGAATACAGTAGATCATATTTATATGGAAAAACCATTCTCTGCCGGTGATCTTACGGCGCCGCTTGTAACAGATCAGGTATAGGAGGTTTCCCACGCACCCCACTGTAAAAAATAATTTGTATGCACGGTACAGCCAGATACTTCCGTAGATCGACATGGAACCAAAGGCTGCCACAAAGCTGTGAAACAGACCGGAAACCGTATAGCGTTCCCGGAACATCTCCGTCACAGTGTATCCCATGGACTGATAGGTCTGCATCGTCAGGGGATTGACACTCGGCGCTGCGTACTTGATTGCCATTTCTTCACGGGTCTGCAGTCCTAATAAATCACCGTCCAGCACGATATAGCTGCGGATAAACCACCAGCCGATTCCGAGTAGCACCACACCGGCGATCAGACAGCCGTATTTCAACATGTTTTTCCAGTCATAAGAGTATTTCCCGTTTTCCTTTTTTTGCAAAAAGAATGCCAGGAACAGCAAAATACAGCTCACGATATATCCGTAGGCATTATAATAAGAAAGCGCGCAAAGAATAATGCCGCCACTCATCCACAGACTGTTACGGACATTGATCCCGTCCTGATAGACACAGACCAGTGCATACACCATCATAGCAGTCGACAGCATACAGCAGGAATCCGTATTCACATAAGTGTGTAGGAACAATCCTTCCGGGAGATACGTCACGGCAAAACAGAACAGCCAGCGGAACCGGTCATCCCGGAACACTTTTTTCCCGATCAGGTAAACGACGCCTGCCATCAGCAGTCCAAATGCCACATTCACCAGACGGGCGGTATACAAAAGCGCTGCTTCGGATGCCGTAAACAAGCTTACGAAGCGCATCAGATATCCCTGTAGAATGTATGGGAACACATTATATAACGCATACGAGAACCCGTAAGAAGGGATCCTCACCTCTTCTTCCAGTCCGGTAGGAATCCTGCCGTATTTGCAGATAAACTGCGGAATCAGATACCTCGCATGTTCATCCGGGGGATTGCCGTATAACGGCGGTGTATTGGCAAGCGGCTGGAATAGTGCCATGGTCAGTGCAAGCGTAAGAAACCCCAGCAGGTACAATATTAAAATAGTCTTCTCCGACTTTTTTTGCATTCTGTCATCCTTTAGAAATATAATGTTTGGTAAAATTTTACAGACACAAAACCCCCAAAGTGGTGTTTTCAACTTTGGGGGCTCATAAGTTGCACTTGTTATTTGCGCATTTTACCGGCTTCGCATATTATATGTAGAAGCTGCCGGTGATCTCTTTGTTCATCACATAGTATACCATGTTCTCTTCCGGCTTTACATACAGTTCTACGCTGGTCAGATCAGCTGCTTTCTGCTTCAGGTCGTATTTCCATACATCCTTTGCAATCTTCAGCAGATCGTCCTGAGAATAAGATTTCCCGCCGAACTGAACACTGATCTCGCTCTTTAACTCTGCTTTCTTAGCTGCAGGCTTCTTAGTGTCTGCCTTCTTGGCAGGTGCCTTTTTAGCGGTCTCCTTCTTGGCTGTGGGCTTCTTAGCCTCTGCCTTTACAGGGGTCTTTACTTCTGCTTTTACTTCTGCCTTTGCTGCAGATGCCTTGGTGGCTTCCTTCACAGCGGTCTTAGTTTCTGTCTTCACTGGAGTTGTCGGTGCTGCTTTCTTCACTTCTGCCTTAGGGGCTTCCACTTTAGCTGCTGTTACAGGTGCTACAGTTTTCTTCACTACTGCCATGTTACCGTCTCCCTTCTGTACGATTCATGTACAAAACAAATTTATTTTCATTCTCCTCCCAAGTGCCGTATTCCGGCGCTCGATAAGGGTAGTGTATTCCTTTTCCCTATAATTGTCAACTGTTAAGCGAATACGAGGAAATACAGTAATACAACGATACCCAGCACAATACGGTACCAGCCGAACACCTTGAAGTCATGCTTCTTGATATATCCCATCAGGAAACGAACCACGAACAGAGATACCAGGAAGGACACCACGGTACCGACTAACAGGCTTGCCAGTTCGATTCCCGTAAAGTCAAATCCAAACTTTACTACTTTCAAAAGGCTGGCGCCGAACATCACGGGAATGCCCAGGAAAAAGGTGAATTCTGCCGCCACGGTTCTGGAAATACCGATCACGATGGCACCCAGGATCGTAGCTCCGGAGCGGGAGGTTCCGGGCAGTGCCGCCGCTACCAGCTGGCACAGGCCGATGATCAGTGCATCTTTATAAGTAAGCTGGGATAATTTTGTGGTCACGGGAACACGATTTTTGTTCCAGTTTTCAATTACGATGAACAGTACGCCGACCAGTACCAGCATGACTGCCACCACGATCACCTGCACGGTAACCCCACTGCTGCCGATCTCTTTTTTGAACGCCTCGCCTACCGCGTCATCAAACAGAAGACCGTAAGCAACCGCAGGAATACATGCCACTACGATTTTTACCCACATCAAGAAGGCATCCATGCTCAGTGCAACATTGCCTACGGCAGGATCCTTTTTAGATCTCACGATACCACTTTTTTTCGTCTGCTGATTTTTTTTCAGGTAGAAAGGCCAAATCTTATTCCAGAAAATAACGACGACTGCTAAAATAGCGCCCAACTGGATCACGACATCAAACATATCGAAGAAGCCTTCGCTGGTCTGCTTGAAGGGGATCAGTCTTTCTACCAGAATCAGATGTCCGGTACTGCTGATGGGCAGCCATTCGGTAATGCCCTCTACGATACCGTAGATAATTGCCTTGATGATTTCTAACATTGTTTTCTCCTCTTATTTCCTTTTATTTTCTGCTTTCCGCCCGGCATTCTGTCTTTTCATTCATGCAGCGTAAACGCAGTAAAACCTTTTTGCAAAATCAAAGTTCTGCAAAGCGATTTTTCACTATTCCGACAAATATGCCAGCAGTTCTTCATAGCAGTTTTGCGCTTCCCTGTATCCTTCTTCATATAAAGTGATCAGCTTATCTTTGTCTTTCTCGATCCGTCCGACGTCACTCTTTTTCTGTGGGCGGATCACAAACGCCTGACCGTTTGCCTCCTGGCGTTCGATGTAATCGAGGCATGCATTGTAACGGATGTGTCGGTCTGCCATGAGTTCATATACTTTAGGATATTTCAGATATCTGAGCTTTATGAGTGCCAGCTGGGATGCTGACGCAGGCTGTCTGACATATCCGACTTCTTTTGTCATCACAACGATATTCTTGCGGTTGCCGTCCATGATGGATTTCTCCAGAGGAATCGCATCGCTGATGCCGCCGTCCAGATACAATTTCCCGTCAATTTTAACATTTCTGGCAACTAACGGCAGAGATGCCGAAGCACGTATTTTGTCAATATCCTTGCGAATATCGCGTACCCGCAGATATTCCGGCAGCCCGGTCTTAATGTTGGTCACCACACTGTATGCCTTCCCGGGATATTTTTCAAACGTCTCGAAATCATAAGGATACAGATAATCGGGAATCAGATGATAGCAGAAATCTACATTGAACAAATCTCCGCTTGTCAACAAACTCTCCACACTGCAATATCTTCTGGTATCCAGATAATCCACGCTGACGCTCAAAGCCCTTCCCTTTTGTCTCGACAGGTAGCTGCACATATGACATGCTCCGGCAGATACTCCGTAAATATGAGAGAAGTCAATTCCTTTTTCTGTAAAAAAATCCAGTACACCGGCAGTATATACGCCTTTCATACCGCCGCCTTCCAATATTAATCCGGCCTGATACATACGTGCTCCTTTCTTTTTGTTTCGTGCAGGCACGATTCGCTTTTGATGTGTCGCGTGACTCTAGATCGTTGCATACTCTGTCTTTACAAACTTGCGCAATGCTTCCAGCGATCTCTCTACTTTTTCGGTATCCACGCAGTATGCCATGCGGAAATATCCCGGTGCGCCGAAGGTATCTCCGGGGACAAGGATCAGGTCGTACTTTAATGCCTTCTGACTGAAAATCTTCGCATCCTCTTCCAGTGCCTTCGGGAAGATATAGAAGGTTCCGCCGGGCTTCACGCAGGTAAATCCTAAGGTTGTCAGCTCGTTATAGAGAATATTCATATTCGTCTCGTATACAGACAGATCCGCTGTCTTGTCCAGCACCTGTGCCACTGCCAGCTGGATGATCGAAGGAGGACAGTTGTGTCCGATCCCCCTGGAAATCTGTCCACACATATTGATCATGGTCTCAGCCTCTTCGCAGGCAGGATTGACTGCCACATACCCGATACGCTCTCCCGGCAGGGACAGGGATTTTGAGAAGGAATAGCACATGATCGTATTATCATAAAAATAAGAAACGCAAGGACTGTCAACCCCTTCAAACACGATCTCACGATACGGTTCATCAGAGATCAGGTAGATAATGTGTCCGTATTTTTCGGTTTTCTCTTTCAGCAGTTCTGCCAGTCTCTGCAGGGTCGGCGTGGAATATACTACACCGGAAGGATTGTTGGGGGTATTGATCAATACTGCCTTTACCTTTTCCGTCAGCATCTCCTCGAACGCGTCGAAATTGATCTGAAAGTTCTCCGGATTGGGTGGAACTACCTTGAGTACCGCTCCGGTCAGATCCACATAAGGATGGTATTCCGGGAAAAACGGTGCAAAGGTCAAAATCTCGTCTCCCGGCTCTGTCACCAGACGAAATGCGTGCGCCAATGCTCCGGCAGCACCGGATGCCATGAAAATATGCTCTTTGCGATAAGGCAGACCAAATCTTTTCTCCAGGTTTTCCGCAATGGCCTCTCTCACGCTTGTGATACCGAGGCTGGGGCTGTATCCGTGCAGTTCCAGAGGTTCCTTTGTCGCCAGCATATGAATCATGCGGTCGGTGAATTCTCTGGGTACCGGAACGGAAGGATTTCCCAGGCTGTAATCAAATACATTTTCGTACCCGATTTCCTGTCCTCTTGCCGTAGCGAATTCCGAAAGCTGTCTGATGACTGATTTTCCGGATAACATATCTTTGTATTTCTGGACTAACATATCATGCACTCCTATCTGCACTGTCGGCGCTGTTCATTTTCTAACGAATCTATAATCTTTCAAATTTTAGTTATTTCCCCAAGTCATTTCATTCCTTAATTTACTTTATTTCTATATAATGTTCCCTGTCCTTTTCCGTAGACATGCAGATTCTGTCTCTGCCGCAGCTTTTTGCCCGGTATAACAGGATATCTGCCCTGGAAGTGAAATCCCACTCTCTGTTATTACCTTCCGGGATTCTGGCAAACACACCCTGGCTCACAGATATGTATTTCCCACAATTGCTGCGCTCGTGGAGCATTTTTAACTTACGGACTTCCCGTAAAATATCCTCGGAGACTCTGCGGATCTCCCCTTTCGTCATTCCCGTGTACAGGATCATGAATTCGTCTCCGCCATATCTGGCGCAGAATACCTTCCCCGGAATCTGCTGTTTGCGCAGGACCCCGGCGATTGCCTTCAGACAGCGGTCTCCGGCAAGATGCCCGTAATAGTCATTATACTCCTTAAAGAAGTCGATATCCATCAATTCCACACCCATGAGTTCCTGTGTTTCATACGCATGTTCAAAACAGTTGGTAAGATACTCGTGTAAAAAAGTTCTGTTTGCAAGCCCCGTCAGTTCGTCGTGCATTGCCAGATTTTCCAGTGCCGCATTGGAGGCCTGCATATTTGCCCAGTCCATGGTCACATTTTTCAGATGATCCTGCATCTCCATGACACTGATCAGCGCTTCCCTGTTCTCCTGCTGATATTTTTCATAAATTTCAAAATACCGTCTGGTATATTCCGTATACTCCTGCAGCTGCCCCTTTTTCAAAAGCAGGCTGCTTTTGAACGGGTAGAGATCGAGAAAAATATTATAATGGTCTTCGACATGCTTTTCATCGATCATCCGGAGCAGACTTTCTAACAGTCCCTCCTCCGGCATCAATGACAAAATCCCTGCCAGTATCACCAGGTTGTCTTTGATCTGTTCAAAAAATTCCGCATCTTCCAGTTTCGTCAGCAGCCTTGCGGAAACCTGTTTGGCTTCTTCCATTCTTCCCCTTAAGATTTCACAGGGAATCCGGTACATTTCCACCATAATCGCAGAATAGTAACTGTCGGGATCTTTTTGCAGGAGGGTCTGTATTTTCTCCCACAGCTGCAGTGCTTCTTCCATTTCCTGCTGATACATATAGCAGCAGCCGCATTCCACCATGCAGTTGATTTTATTGCAATTCAGGTAGTATGTTTTTTCCGATTTTTCATAGCAATCCAACGCGATGCGATAGTGTTGGATCGCTTCTTTGCGCTGGCGCATGCGTACTAACGTATAAGCTATGTTGCTCTCCGCCATGGCCTGAATATAATAAAAATGATATTTTTCGGCATACATGAGACAGTTATAATAAGAGCTCAGCGCCACCATCCGGTTATTTTTCCGGTCGGCCACCGCGCCCATCATGTTGTAGGTACTGGCAAGCAGTTCATACATCTGCGAGCTTTTCAGATAGCTGATGCTCTCCGAGAGACACTGCATCGTGTTCTCGAACTGGTCATTCTGCCAGTAATACTCCGCCAGATAATAAAGTCCCAGTCCGGCCAGCTTCTGTGAGCCGGTATCCGCGGCATATTCGAGTACTTTCTGACAGGTCTCGTTATCCAGGCATTTACCGTTCTCCCGGTACCGGATCGTTTCCTCTATGAAATTTTGCACGGTCTGTGGTAAACCCTTTAAATCCATGCTGCTTCCTTTCCGGTCGTTCCCCTGATTCCCTTTTTTACTGACATACAGACTTTGCTTCAAAGCAAAGATAACTATTCAAAGGAAAAAATCTCTGAATAGTTATCATCATACCACAATATTTTGTCACTTTACAAGATTGCTCCATTAAAAATACATTTTGCGCGGCAAAATTTCGTTTTTATTTAGATTCATCCTCTGCCCAGACCAGTGCGCATTTTACGGCACGGTGCCAGCCCTTTAAAAGAGTCTGCCTGTTTTCCGCATCCATCTGCGGTGCAAAGGAAGCGCCGATCTGCCAGTTTTCTCGGATCTCGTCCTTCGTCTTCCAATAGCCTACGGCAAGACCTGCCAGGTAGGCCGCACCCAATGCCGTAGTCTCAATGCAGGCCGGACGGCGTACCTGTGTATTCACGATATCTGCCTGGAAGCGCATAAGGAAGTCATTGGCACTGGCACCACCGTCCACTTTCAGGCTCTTCAATTCGATGCCGCTGTCTTTTTCCATAGCTTTCAGTACGTCGGCGGTCTGGTAAGCGATGGATTCCAGGGTGGCACGGATAAAGTGCTCCTTCGTGCAGCCTCTGGTGAGGCCTACGATCGTACCTCTCGCATACTGGTTCCAATAAGGTGCTCCCATACCTGCAAATGCCGGAACGATGTAGACCCCGGCGGTATCCGGTACGTGCTCCGCATATTCCTGCGATTGCGCTGAAGTTTTCAACATTCGCATGCTGTCACGAAGCCACTGGATCCCGGCTCCGGCTACGAACACACTGCCTTCCAGCGCATATTCCACATTTTTCGAGGTGCTGGCTGCAATGGTGGTCAGTAGTCCCGACTGGGAAGTGATCGCTTCATGCCCGGTATTCATTAATAAGAAGCAGCCGGTTCCGTAGGTATTCTTCACTTCTCCCTGCTCGAAACAGCATTGCCCGAACAGCGCCGCCTGCTGGTCTCCTGCCGCACCGGCGATGGGAATCTCACCGCCCAGCACGGAAGCATCTGTTTTCCCGTAGATTTCACTGGAACAATGGACTTCGGGAAGCAGGCTCTCCGGAATATTGAAACGCTTCAGAATCTCCTTGTCCCAGCAGAGGTTATGAATATCAAATAACATGGTACGGGAAGCATTGGTGTAGTCCGTCACATGCACCGCACCCTTGGTCAGGTTCCAGATCAGCCAGGTATCTACCGTACCAAAGAGCAGTTCACCGCGCTCTGCACGTTCTCTGGCTCCGGGGACATTGTTCAGGATCCAGGCGATCTTGGACGCACTGAAATAAGCATCCGGGATCAGGCCGGTCTTTTCGCGGATGATCTTGTCAAAACCGTCCTTTTTCAGTTCTTCGATTATGTCAGAAGTGCGGCGGCACTGCCATACGATAGCATTGTATACCGGTTCGCCGGTGTTTTTATCCCAGATGATGGTCGTCTCACGCTGGTTCGTAATGCCGATGGCTTCGATCTGGTCATCTGTGATACCTAAGACTGCCATGCTCTCAATGGCCACGCCCAACTGTGAAGACCAGATTTCCATGGGGTTATGCTCTACCCAGCCGGGCTGGGGATAGATCTGTGTGAATTCTTTCTGCGCCATGGAACAGATGTTGCCCTGTTTGTCGAAGAGGATGCAGCGGGAACTGGTCGTTCCCTGATCCAGGGCCATGATGTAGGTCTTTTTCTGTGTGTTATGTATGTCTCCCATTGTGTTGTGTAACCTCCCGTATTGTTTTTATGCTTACCGCCCGTTTGCTTCCTTTTACCGCCTGTATCTTGTAGTACGGGCTCCCCGGCGGTGGTTTAACATTATCCGTGAAAAGACCGCGTAGCCACAATATCGACGCCCGTGTCAGCCACATTTTCCACGATGACATCTCCCACATGGATTGGGGCGGTTGCCGTGACCCCTGCCAACGCTTTCATACAGTCAGTAATCTTACCCTTGGGAATGTCCGAAGCTGTCTTCACGGATACGATCGTATCCGGATAGCCTGCCACGCGCACGGTTGAGGTGACGATACGGGTAGGGTTGGTCACTTCCTTCTCCCCATAGGCGGCACCTCTGGGGCAGCGATTGCCGGTGACAGTGACACTATTGTCAGATGTTATGTTCACAGTCAGGGCACAGCCCACCGGGCAACAGATACAGGTCAGTTCTCGTTGTGTTGTATCAATTAATTTCTTATCTTTATCTATCATACTCTTATTCTCCACTTTACAGCGTTTTTCCTTCCAATGCAGCGCGACCTGTGTGAAAGCTTTTGTGCATATACTGTCAGGATTGCCTGCCGACCAGTCAAGTATCGGCAAAATACTATTCCGTGCACCGGTTCTTCTCACGGATATACTCCACCGCGTAGCTGCCTGCCTTCTCCGCTTCCGCAGATACATGATCCACGAGTTCATGCACATGAAGTACATTTCCGCAGGCGAACACACCGGGGATGCTGCATTCGAGATTTTCTCCCACTACGGGACCGCCGGTCTTGCCATCCATCAAAGCCCCAAGTCCTCTCGTCAGTTCGTTCTCCGGAATCAGACCGCAGGATAATAACAAGGTATCGCAAGGCACATCCCATTCCGAACCGGGTACCGGTTTGCCGTTATCATCCACTTTTGTAAGGGTCACACCTTCCACACGGTCTTTGCCATGGATCTTAGCTACTGTAGTATTCAGGTATAAAGGAATATTGAAATCATCCAGACACTGTACAATATTTCGTTTCAGGCCACCGCTCTGTGGGCGGAGTTCTGCCACACACTGCACTTTTGCACCTTCCAATACCATACGTCTCGCCATGATCAGTCCGATATCTCCGGAACCGAGGATCACCACATTTTTACCGGGCATACGTCCTCTGATATTCACGTAATACTGGGCGGTTCCGGCGCTGTAGATCCCTGCGGGTCTGCTGCCGGGGATATTCAGTGCGCCACGGGAACGTTCTCTGCAGCCCATTGCCAGAATCACCGCCTCTGTCTCTATCTCCAATAAACCATCTTCTTTATTCATGGCAGTGACTTTTTTGCGTCCGTCGGGAAGTAATTCAATATTGGTCACCATGGTATTCAGCAGGTACGGGATCTGTGCCTCTGCCGCCATATCAATATATCGTTCCGCATATTCCGGTCCGGTCAGTTCTTCCTTAAAGGTATGCAGACCGAAGCCGTTGTGAATACACTGGTTCAGGATACCACCGAGTTCTCTGTCCCGTTCCAGGATCAGCACCTTTTCACAGCCTGCCTTTCTCGCTGACAATGCGGCTGCCAGTCCGGCAGGCCCGCCTCCGATGATGACAATGTCTTCTGTGCGTTTACTCATGGAGTGCCTCCTTTCCGACAGGTGCCTGCGATTGCTTCCATGTTCCGCCTTCTCCGGGTGCGGTTTCTTTGTTCTCTCCCACCAGGATTTCGGAACCGCTGCCTTCCTTGGTAATCTGTGCCGGATCCAGATGTAGTTCTCTCGACAAGATTTCCAAGGTCTTCGGTGAGCAGAATCCTGCCTGACATCTGCCCATGCCGGCTCTGGTGCGGCGTTTCACCCCGTCCAGTGTCGTAGCTCCTACGGGGCGGTGAATAGCTTCCAGAATCTCTCCCTCCGTCACCAGTTCACAACGGCAGATCACGTTGGCAAACGCAGGATTCTTCCGGATCAGTTCTTCCCGTTCTTTTTCCGAAGCCAGTGCCATGCTGGGAATGCCTTTTCTGGTATCGACAAAATCCGTTCTACGCTCTGCGGGATATTTCTTCTCCACGATCTCTGCCACATATTCACCGATGGCAGGAGCACTGGTCAGTCCCGGGGATTCGATGCCTGCCACGTCGATAAATCCGGGATGTCCTGCTGCTTCACCGATGAGGAAGTCTGATTTTTCATTCGGATCTTCGTGCACCAGATGTGCCCGGAGTCCCGCAAAAGAAGTAATCGTCTGTCTGCCGTCCAGAGAATCCACGCTGTTACTTCCCAGATGCAGTACCTTTGCCAGTCCCTCTGCCGTGGTATCTACATCTTCCTTATCCTGAATATCATCTGCCGTAGGACCTATCAGGAGATTGCCGTGTGCTGTAGGTGTAACGAGGATGCCTTTTCCCATCTTGGATGGGAGCTGGAAAATCGTGGAGTTCACCAGATTGCCGCAGTTTTTATCCATCAGACGGTATTCTCCGCGTCTCGGGACAATATGAATCTTGTCCTCACAGACCATATTGTGAATCTCGTCCGCATAGACACCCGCCGCATTGATCACTACCGGTGCGACGTACATCTCTCCGTCAGCCATCACCTGATACATCCTTGCATCATCCGGCGAACCGTTCTCATCCCATACCGGCTTCTGCTCTACCACAGACGTCACCTTGTGATCCCGGTAAAAGTCCACACCATTCTCCGCGGCATTCTCCGCCAGTGCAATATTCAGTCCGAAAGGACACACAATGCCGCCGGTGGGTGCATACAATGCTCCCACGATATCCCGGGACACTGCCGGTTCCATCGCCCAGACCTCCTCCGGAGACAGGATCTTCAATTCCTTTACCCCATTTTCTATGCCGCGTCTGTACAGTTCTTCCAGTCCGGACATGGCGTCTTCCTCGAAGCACAATACCAGGGAACCATTCCTGCGAAACGGGAAGTCCAGCTTCTTCGACAGTTCCTCCATCATTTCGTTGCCGCGGACATTTAATTTTGCCTTCAGGGTTCCCGGCACCGCATCATACCCCGCATGCACAATGCCGCTGTTTGCCTTGGAAGTGCCCTCGCAGACATCACTTTTCGCCTCCAGAACAGCAATTTTACGTTTTCCCTTCGCCAGTTCTCTGGCAATGGCGCAGCCGCTGACGCCGGCGCCGATGATGATCACATCATAACCTTTCATAACCACACCTGCCTTTTCGTTTTCTGCCGTAAATCTATGCTTTCATTTTACCATATTCACAACAAAAACTCGACAGGAACATGGAAAACAGTCTTCGAAAAATGTAGTAAAAACCGGGCAGTGATTCCTCACCGTCCGGTTTGTCATTTACAGTAATGTATTCAGATCCACAAAAGCGCCGCCCTTGATTTCCACGCACTTATCACTGTTCAACTGCAACCAAACGCTGCATGCATTGGGATTGTATACTTTCTCGTAATCTGCGGAGAACTGTAATCTCTTCGCAGCATCCATGTAGTCAATGATCTCGATGTTGGTTGCATACCAGATATCGTCTCTGCCGCCCATGTATTTACAGAAGTTCTCGATCACATCCCAGTTGTCATTGTTGTCAAACTCGTAGCTATGACCCCAGACATACATCAGCTTCAGATACTGTCTCTTCTGGAAATTCGCGAAGAATTCCGCATACTCCATCAGCTTCGGGTCATCGTGATGGCAGGTAGCATGCCACTCTAAAGGATCCTTCGGCAGTGCAAAATCCGGAACCGTCTCTACGACTCTGGCATAAGCCACGCCCAGCTGACGATACAGCTGCTTGATTTCCTCGCTGTAAGAACCGTTGGGATACGCATGTCCCCTGACGATCTGTCCTGTCCATTTCTCCAGACCTTTCCGATCCTCCAGCAGCTCCTGTGCCACTTCCACTAACGGGCATCTCTCGATGGTGGGGTGGGTCATGGTATGGGTTGCGATCTCATGTCCCGCATACAGCCCTTCCATTTCTTCAAAAGTCATCCGGGGTCTCTCCCCCACCTGACCGTAATTCAGATTAAACGTTCCCTTGATACCATATTTATTAAAAATGTCGATCAGGCGTCTGTCCTGTACCTTACCGTCATCATAACTCATAGTCAGTGCTTTGGCTTTTCCGCCGGGGAAACAAGTATATACTTTCATCTTCTCCATCCTTTTCTACTGTAATTTCTATGATACCAGGGTCAAAAGGTCTGAGCCCACATGCGCTTGCTCATAAGTGGTTGAAAGACCTTGGGACCCACACAGATATCATCATATTACGACCGGAACGATTTTGCAACTGATAAGAATCCGGCATTAACTGTCTTTATCGTGCAGAACTTTCCATTGCCTTCCTCCCACTCATCCTTTAATATAGTAAAGTATACAACAATCACACGAATTTCAATGAGAAGGGAGCATATTTATGAAACAATTCAACTCCTTCCGTAATCGCCGGAACGGCTTTGAAGATTTAGGTTCCGACACTGCGGAAGCAGCAAAAACGAAAAAAAGCTGGTGGAAGGTACCATTCACCATTCTTGTGATTCTGGTAATCGCTATTTTTATTTTCAATTCCACCTATCAGATCCGCGAACAGGAGCAGGCGGTTCTGATCACCTTAGGACAGGCCAAAGCGGTTACGGATCCCGGACTACATTTTAAGATACCGTTCATCCAGCAGGTCCGCAAGGTCAATACCACGATTCAGGGATTTTCCCTGGGATATGATGTAGATTCCAATTCTTCGGAAACCGTTGATTCTCTCATGATCACTTCCGATTACAATTTTGTTAACGTCGATTTCTTCGTAGAGTATCGCTTCAGCGATCCGGTAAAAGCAGTCTATGCTTCCAAAGATCCCGTGCTGATCCTGCGTAACATCAGCCAGAGCTGTATCCGTACCGTGATCGGCAGTTATCCGGTGGACGATGTCCTGACTACCGGGAAAAATGAGATTCAGGCTGCTATCAAAGAAATGATCCTGGAGCGTCTGAGCGAACAGGATATCGGTATCCAGCTGGTAAATATCACGATCCAGGATTCCGAACCACCCACCTCCGAAGTCATGGAAGCCTTCAAGGCCGTAGAAACCGCCAAGCAGGGAAAAGAAACCGCTCTGAACAACGCCAATAAATACCGCAATGAGCAGCTCCCTCTGGCGCAGGCACAGGCCGACGGTATCATCAAGGACGCCGAGGCACAGAAGACCGAGCGCATCAACGAGGCCACCGCACAGGTAGCACGTTTTAATGCCATGTACGAGGAATATATCAAGAATCCGACCGTCACCAAACAGCGTATGTTCTACGAGACCATGGAAGAAGTACTGCCCGACCTTAAGGTAGTCATCGAAAGCCCCAACGGTAATACACAGACTTTCTACCCTTTGGAATCTTTCACAGGTACTGCAACCGGTTCTTCCACGGAAAACAGTACCTCTGAAACTGCACAATAACCATTGTCTACAGAAAGGTAGTTTTAATCATATGAAAAAATTAAAAAATATATCTCTGATTCTATTGGTACTGGTACTGCTGATCATCGGCTCCTCCAGCATTGTCGTTACCAACGAAAACGAATACAGTCTGATCCGGCAGTTCGGTAAAGTAGACCATGTAGTGAGTACCGCAGGTGTTACTTTTAAGATTCCTTTTGTCCAGAGCGTTGATAAGCTTCCGAAGGAAATCCTGCTCTATGATCTGTCTTCCTCCGATGTCATCACCAGCGACAAAAAGACCATGATCTGTGACAGTTACATTCTATGGCAGATCAACGATCCTCTGAAATTTGCCCAGACCCTGAATTCCTCCATCTCGAATGCGGAGAGCCGTCTGGACACGATTGTATACAACTCTACCAAAAATATTATCAGCAGCACTACCCAGAACGACGTCATCTCCGGGCGTGACGGAGAGCTGGCGGCAGCCATCATGAAAAACATCGGAAATACCACCGAGCAATATGGTATCGAGTTGCTGTCTTTTGAGACCAAGCAGCTGGATCTGCCCAGTGACAACAAAGCTGCTGTGTACGAGCGTATGATCTCCGAACGTGAAAACATCTCCGCCACCTACACTGCAGAGGGAAGCTCCGAAGCACAGAAGATCCGCAATACCACAGATAAGGAAGTCAATGTCCTCCTGTCGGAAGCCAATAAAAATGCAGAAATTCTCATTGCCGAAGGGGAAGCAGAATATATGAAAATCCTGTCTGATGCTTATGCAGATACATCCAAACAGGACTTCTATTCCTTCGTCAGAAGCCTGGATGCACTGAAGGCTTCCATGACCGGCGATAACAAGACCGTGATCCTGTCTCCGGATTCCCCGATTGCACAGATTTTCTACGGAAGATAACTTGAAAGCCGGCGTCTGCAATACTTTTGCAGGCGCCGGCTTTTTTATGCCAGAATCTCATCAATTCTACGTCTCTCTTCTTCACTGAATGCGGTAGCATGAATGATGCCGATATTATCCAGGATCTGTGAAGGCTTGGATGCTCCGATCAGAACACTGGTAATATCCCCGTCCCGAAGGATCCAGGACAGTGCCATCTGTGCCAGGGTCTGTCCTCTCTGGGATGCCAGATCGTTCAGTGCACGTACCTTCTTCAATGTTTCTTCCACGATTGCCGCTTCTTTCAGGAACCTGCCGTCAGTACGGACACGGCTGTCCTCAGGAATACCGTGGAGATAACGGTCGGTCAGAAGTCCCTGTGCCAGAGGGCTGAAGGTAATGATACCGATGCCGTGAGCTGCCGCGTAATCTTTCAGACCATCCTTCTCAATATCTCTTGCAAACATGGAATATTTTCTCTGGTTGATAATGAATGGAGTGCCCAGCTCCTTGAACAGTTCTGCCGCTGCAATGGTCTGTTCTTTATTGTAATTGGAAATTCCCACATACAATGCCTTGCCTGATCTTACAATGCCGTCCAGTGCACGCACGGTCTCCTCCAACGGTGTATTTGGATCCGGTCTGTGATGGTAGAAGATGTCCACATAATCCAGTCCCATACGCTTCAGGCTCTGATCAAGACTGGCCACCAGGTACTTTTTGCTGCCCCAGTTGCCATAAGGTCCGGGCCACATATCATAACCGGCCTTCGTGGAAATGATCAGTTCATCACGATACACTCCCAAATCCTTTTTCAGGATACGGCCGAAATTCTCCTCCGCGCTGCCCGGTACCGGTCCATAATTGTTTGCCAGATCAAAATGTGTAATGCCATGGTCAAATGCTGTGTGGCACATGTCCTGCATATTGTCAAAATTGCCGTTGGAGCCGAAATTATGCCACAGCCCCAGAGATACCGCCGGAAGCAGCAATCCGCTGGCGCCGCAGCGGTTGTATTTCAATTCTTCATATCTTTTTTCATCTGCCTGATACATTTAAATACCTCCGTCTTTCCTTGCTTTCTTTATTATAAATTCATTGTGCTCCCATTTCTATGCCTTTTTTATAGAATTAAGTGCAATATCTTACAAAGAAACTATTTCCTGCGAATCACAACCTTCAGTCGGCTGAAAAACAGATAATACACAATAAAAGCGATACTGGTCACCGTCCAGGTCAGCGGATAGCTGAATACAATGGTGAGAATGTCATTTTTCAGAGGTACGGCTGTCAAAATCCATACCACACGCAGTGCGCAGATCCCCAGGCAGCAGATGATCATGGGAAGCCAGCTGTCGCCGATACCGCGCAGAGTACCGGACAAAATCTCAATGGCAATATAGGTAAAATATGTAGGTACCAAAAAGTGCAGAATCTGTTCTCCAATCACTACTACCTGAGCATCCGTGGTAAACAGCTGATAACAGATCGATGCATAATTATAGAGGATCACGGACAACAGTACCGTCGCCCCGGCTGTAATTCCCATACAGGTACGGACGCCCTTGTGTACACGATCCATTTTCCCTGCGCCGTAATTCTGTCCGACAAAGGTTGTGATCGAGATACCGAAAGCATTGACGATCATCCAGAACAAACTGTCGATCTTGCTGTACGCCGTCCATGCCGCCACGGTATCCGTTCCGAGTGCATTCACGCTGGACTGGATCAGAATATTCGAAGAAGTATACATCACCGACTGTAATCCGGCAGGCAGTCCGATCCGGATGATTCTCCGAAACATCCGCCCATCAAAACGGATCTTTTTCAATTCCAGGCGATGCATGTCCCGGGTACGCATGAGTACCCACAATACAAGGACGGCGCTGAGTGCCTGTGACAGGATCGTCGCCAACGCAGCTCCCGCCACACCCATACGAAGACCAATGACGAATGCGATATCCAGCACGATATTTGTCAG
Source organism: uncultured Acetatifactor sp. (assembly GCA_934394665.1). GTDB lineage: Bacteria > Bacillota > Clostridia > Lachnospirales > Lachnospiraceae > Acetatifactor. The sequence continues at coordinate 21,359 of CAKRRS010000042.1, forward strand.
ACAGCTGGCAATCAGGAAATACAACGGTCTCTTGGAATCTCCCACGGCGCGCAGGATGCCGGCTCCCATGTTGTAGATCAGGTTCCCGATGACGCCCAGAAAATAGATCCGGATATAGGTCGTCGCCGGTCCCAGAATATCCTCCGGCGTCGACATTGCCCTGAGTGCCCAAGGGGCAGCCGTGATCCCCACGATCATCATGCCCACGCCTGCTACCAGACTGAAAGCGATAGAGGTATGCACCGCATAACCTACCATTTCACTGCGTTTTGCACCGTAATACTGGGAGATAATAACGGTCGCACCGCTGGACAGACCGACGAAAAATCCCACCAGCAGCTGAATCAGTGTACCGGTGCCGCCACCTACTGCCGACAATGCTTCTTTCCCGACAAAACGTCCTACGATCACTGCATCCGCTGCATTATATAATTGTTGGAAAAAGGTGCCGAATAAAATCGGGAAAAAGAACAGGAGCAGCTGTTGCCAGATGACTCCCGTTACAATCTTGTTCTCTTTATCGTTTTCGACGCTTTTTGCTATCGTTTCTTCCTTAAAATTCTGCATTTTCTGTGTCTTTTCTTCCATAAATATACTTGGTACCTCTATAAATTACCTTCTTAAAATCACCTTTTATAATTGCTTTCTTACTGTAATGTCCTCTACAAATTTGATGCTTACTCTTACCATTCACTGCTTGTCTAATTTTGATAGTATCATTTCCACAGTTTCTTTTCAAGAGGGCAATCTTATCCACATCCGTATTTCGAAAAGCTTTTGTTTTTGTGAAAAAAAGACAGGAAAAACCCCGGGTGGTGGAAGCACCCGGGGTTCCTTGTCTGCACCCGGATGAGTCGCAGCATCCAGGCACAGCCCCATGTATATACC
>CAKRRS010000043.1 GCA_934394665.1 uncultured Acetatifactor sp.
CGTTACAGCTGCCGGAAGGCATTCTGTCCGTTCCGGGAGTTCGTCCGGTTAGCCAATGATCATTAACTAACTTTCAAGTTAATTCCATCTATTTCTGGCTGTTGATGTAGTTAATGAGTCCTTCCGCTGCGATGATCTTCTGCATGAACTCGGGGAATGCCTGTCCCCGGAAGCTCTCTCCGGTGGTGAGGTCTTTGATCACGCCGGTATTGAAATCAATCTCGACTTCATCACTGTTCTGAATCTTCTTGGACGCCTCGGGACACTCAATAATGGGAAGTCCGATATTGATGGCGTTGCGGTAGAAAATTCTTGCAAAGGTCTCCGCGATAACACAGCTGACACCGGCTGCTTTAATAGCAATGGGCGCATGCTCTCTGGATGAGCCGCAGCCGAAGTTCTTCTCTGCTACGATGATATCACCTTTTTTAACATTTTTGATAAAATCCTTATCAATGTCCTCCATGCAGTGAGTAGCAAGTTCTGCCGGATCGGAGGAATTCAGATATCTTGCAGGAATGATAACGTCTGTATCTACGTTATCACCGAATTTGAAAACTGTTCCTTTTGCGTTATTCATGTTTCTGTCACCTTTCTGCCTGTGAGTGATAACAATCCATTTCTCACAGCTTCATTTCTGTTTTATCTTTGTATCTGCTTCACAGACATACCTGCTTCTCCCTATTAAAGCTTCGAATGCTCTAAAACTAAAAGTCTGTTTCCAATTAAAAGCATCAGTAATGTCATGGGCAGAGGTTAAAGTTGCACTCATATGAATCTCTCATTTAACCAATTTTTGCACATCTAAGTATTCGTTTTATTTCAATTCACAAGGGCAGGAAATCTTGCCTGTGATGGCACTGGCAGCCGCCACAGCGGGACTTGCCAGATAGATTTCGGACTTTACATGTCCCATACGGCCGACAAAGTTGCGGTTGGTGGTGGAGACGCATCTCTCTCCCTCTGCCAGGATACCCATGTATCCGCCAAGACACGGACCGCAGGTCGGAGTGCTCACTACCGCTCCGGCTTCAATAAAGGTCTTCAGAAGGCCTTCTTCCATTGCCTGCATATAAATCGACTGGGTAGCCGGGATCACGATACAACGCATTCCTTTTGCCACATGTCTGCCCTGCAATACCTTTGCTGCGGTACGCAGATCATCGATACGTCCGTTGGTACAGGATCCGATCACTACCTGATTGATCATGATGGGCTCCATCTTATGAATCTCATCGATTGTATGCGTATTCTCCGGCAGATGAGGAAATGCCACAGTCGGACGTAACATGCTTAAATCAATGGTGTACTCCGCATCATACTGTGCATCCGGATCTGCTTCAAATATTTTAAAGCTGCGCTTGGAATGCTCTTTCATGTAAGCGATAGCCTTCTCATCCACAGGGAAAATACCGTTCTTACCGCCGGCCTCAATCGCCATATTGGCAATAGTAAACCGATCGTCCATGGACAGATTGGCAATACCGTCTCCTACGAATTCCATAGATTTGTACAGTGCGCCATCCACACCGATCATACCAATGATATGTAAGATCACATCCTTACCGCTGACCCACTGGGAAGGTTTGCCGGTCAGGTTAAACTTGATAGCCGCAGGTACCTTGAACCATGCTTTACCGGTAGCCATGCCGGCTGCCATATCCGTACTTCCCACACCGGTGGAAAATGCTCCTAACGCACCATAGGTACAGGTATGAGAATCCGCACCGATGATCACATCTCCTGCCACGGTAAGACCTTTCTCCGGAAGCAAAGCATGCTCTATGCCCATCTCGCCGACTTCGAAATAATTGGTGATTTCATTTCTTCTTGCAAATTCACGGACACATTTGCAGTGTTCCGCAGATTTAATATCCTTATTGGGAACAAAATGATCCGGTACCAGTGCGATCTTGTCCTTATCAAATACTCCCTGTACTTTCATTTTATCCATTTCTTTGATAGCCACCGGACTGGTGATATCGTTGCCCAGTACCAGGTCTAACTGTGCCTCAATCAATTGTCCTGCCTGTACCTGCGCAAGACCTGCTGCCTGTGCAAGTATCTTCTGTGTCATTGTCATTCCCATTGTTTACTGCTCCTTTTTCTCTTCCTGCAACCGATTCTTTATTCAGTGTCCGGAACTTCTGGTACAATTTCTGATATCTGTTTCTGTTCACGAACAATGTTTATTTTAGCACACTCATTTACAATTGAAAACATCCACATTTAACATATTTCTACGAAAATGTGGATGTTTTGTACTTATTTTATTGATTTATTTTATTGTCGTATTGCAATGTTTTTTATTCTTGTTTTCCTTTTTCTCCGTAGTTTTCCTAATATTTCCCCTATTTTTTGTAACATCAACTACAATGTTTTTCGGTAAGTTATCGTAATTGCTTCTGTCCAAATATACATCTTACGTTTTCTTATCATAGACTACCCTTCTGTCTGTTTCGTCTCTTCCTGTCTTATTTTCCAGGTAAGTACTACTTTGAACAGATCGCCATCCAGTTCGATTCGGAATCTTCCGCCCTGAATCTCTGTAAAGCTTTTCGCAATGGCAAGTCCCAGACCGCTGCCCTCCGTATTACGGGATGCATCTCCTCTGACGAATCGCTCCGTCAGTTCTTCGCCGGATACATTTAATTCCTGGGCAGTGATATTTTTTAAGATAATGTTCACCTCATCCTTTGCCGTAAAACCATTGACATAGACTCTGGTTCCCGGCATTGCATACTTTGCGATATTTCCGAACAGATTCTCAAAAATGCGGAAGGTCTTCTGACTGTCTAACGGAAGGATCACTTTCTCTTCCGGCAGGTTCATCCGTATATCAAGTCCGGCACCCTTTAACTTATCCTCCATCTCGAATTCTACCTGTTTGACCATACTGACAATATCCACATCACGGATATCCAGTGTGATGTTCTGCGAATTTGCCTTGCTGACTTCAAACAGATCTTCAATCAGGGCTTTCAACCGCAAGGACTTGCGATCCAGTGTCTCCAGATATTCCTTCCGCTGTTCTGCCGTCACGCCCGGCTCCTGCAACAGTTTCACATAGGTAATAATCGCCGTAAGCGGCGTCTTCAGATCATGAGACACATTCGTAATCAGTTCCGATTTCATCCGCTGGCTCTTCACTTCCTCTGCGACTGCGTTGCGGAATCCTTCTTCGATCCGGTAGATCTGCGGTTTAAAAGGCTCGAACACTCCAAGATCTTCCTCAATGGTCACATTCAGATTTCCCTGCGCAATCTCGTTTGTTGCCTTCAACAGCAATCCGTATTTCTGCTGCAATTTGCTGATATAGTGCCGCAATACAAAATACAAAGCGATGGAATAAATGACCGCTATGGTCAATCCCCCCAACGGCAGACTGCAGATCACCACAAGAATCAATGCGTTGCAAAGCACGATCCGTAAGATGAGTCGTTTGGCATCTTTTGTTACATCAAAATGTTCTGCATCATGGTAGACTTTCAGCAGCTTATCCTTACCGACGGATGCTGCTTTTTTCATCCACTGCCAAAGCTTTTTCCATGCGGGAACCATTACATAACACAGACAACGTTTTCTGAAATATTCCCCGGATCCCATGGTACGCATCGCTCGTAACGACAGACCGGAGCACCATACCGCGAAAAATATTGCTGACACTGCAAGAAGATTTACTGTATACGTCAGGTATACTGCCACCAGCTGCACCCGGACGCTGTCTCCGTTTAACACCGTGCTCATCGCATTACCGCTTTGTACCCAGGACACCAGTTGTACCATCTGTTCGCTTCCTATGCCGGCTATCATGATCAGCAGTAAAATAACCGCTTCTATCGGCAGTTTCAACAGCAGGATTTTCTCCCATGCCCTCTCTTCCGACAGCCCCGGCAGGAATAAGGAAAACAGCAAAACAAGCAGACAAAGAATTAAAAATACCTGCTGACATCCGGACAAATAATAAGATGCATACTGCTCCCCCATGGAAAAGTAGACATCGACGGCATTCGTGGTTTCATCATAATGAATAAACTGTCCGTTTTGTCCCAGGCTCTGCGCCGCCTGTTTGGAAATGCAGAAAGTAATCTCACAACTTTTCGGCATGATCAGTTGGAACATTGGATTATGGGAAGCAGAGACTTCTCCGGTAATATTTTCATCCACCATCCTTGTAAGCCCGCAGCCTCGGATCACTTCGGCTGCTGTCTTGCGAAGCACCGTAGCATCCGAACCGATTACTGTATTTCCCAGCGTTGCGTCATTTCCGTAGGCATCGAATACAAAGGTCAGGCAAAAGCTCTGATTCTCCACCGCGATTTCCGGATCCGTCAGGTTGCTGACCGTCTCCCCCGTCACAGTATCCCGGATCACATAATCATAGATATTGTTCAGTTCACCAAAAGCACTTTCCAGCGTATTGAAATGTTCCTCCAGATATTCTCTGGTCTGCGCCGCCAGCATTGCCTGCATAAGTGACTGATCATCAGCTTCGATCACACCTTCATCCACCAGTTCATCTGTCTGGTTGTTCAATTCCATGTTTCGCAGCCTGTCATCATTCAGCCACTCGTTTCCTTCCGTCGGCCGCATGTACAGTTCGCCATAGCTAAGAGCGGTCTGATTCACCTTATTGTACAGATCACGATAGAGCAGATAACAGTTCTGATACAGATAAGTAACGGTATTCACAGTTTCCAGAGGATCCGCAATATATTGTTCATTTCTCCTGCTCTGTGCACGACGCTCAAAAATGCCGTAACAGGCGGTAAAAATACCGGAGGTCAGAAAACATACGATTAACCCTAAAATCAGCCACCTTACACACGGTTTATTTCCCGGTTTCTCTGTGGGCTTATCTTCCGGTTCTATTCCCGGTTCCTTTGTCAGCCTATCTTCCGATTCTCTTCCTGATTCTTTTTCCATGCTTTTATCCGCAATGCTTAGATTCTCTTTCTCTGTCACCGATTTCTGCTCCAATTTTCTTTCTCCACACAACTGCTGTTTTACATAAATCTTTGCATATGTAAGATGTCTCCTACACTGCGTAATAGATATTTACTGTAATCATACAATTACTGCTTATCTATCTTATACCCGACACCCCATACCACTTTCAGATACTTGGGATTTCTGGGATCGATCTCTATCTTTTCCCGGATATTTCTTACATGTACCATAATAGTATCGGTATTGACTGCCTTCTCGTTCCAGATCCGTTCATAGATCTCATCCGCTGAAAATACTCTGCCGGGATTTTTGATCAGAAGCTGCACGATTTTGAACTCCATAGGGGTCAGCTTCACAGGCTCTCCGTCCACAGTCACTTCCACAGTCTCTTCATTGAGTTCCAGACCACCGATCGTGTACACATGGGATTTCTCCTGTTCTTCTCCATTTACCGCAGTCAGATATTTGGAATATCTGCGCAGATGGGAATTTACTCTGGCCAACAGTTCCAATGGGGTAAACGGCTTCGTCACATAGTCGTCCGCCCCCATATTCAGTCCCATGATCTTATCCACTTCCTCAGACTTGGCCGACAGCATGATGACCGGAAATTCCTTGTTCTGCTCCCGCAGTTTCATTAGCATGGTCACACCGTCCATCACCGGCATCATGATATCCAGAATTGCCAGATGAATCTCCTGTGCCGCTACGACCTCCAGTCCTTCCTTCCCGTTCGCGGCTTTCCACACCTGATATCCCTGGTTTTTCAGATAGATTTCCACACCGTCTCTGATCTCTTTGTCATCCTCCACGATCAGGATGTGATAGTTATGATTCTCCATAGCTCCCTCTCATTCTGACTTTTAATAATTGCATTTTACATTCTATTTTCAAATTTCATCTGTAGAAAAAACGAAAGATTTTCTAAAGATATGTGTCAGTACGTTATTCCATACAATAACTGATCATACATACCAGTTCTCCGTCCTCCACAGATACCTCCGCTGCTTCCCCGATGAATTCATTGCTGATCCCGATAGGAAAATCATTCGTGATCACTGCATTTTCCAAAGGATATTTCATACCGCGGATATTTACCCCTTTTGCCTCCCCGGTCAATGCAAATAACGACATGGTGCCTTCCAGTTCTTTCCGGAAATGCACTGATTCGTTCTGAAGTACCAGCACCATTCCCGTGCCGTCTACGAGATACCCCACAGCACCGTGATTTTTCAGATACAGCAGGCACTGGATATTCGCCAGTGTATGATCGAATCTGCCGCCGGTAGCCGCATAAATGCGAAAATCCGTATATCCCAGTTCCAACCCTTTTTTGATTGCCGCCAACATATCGGTATCATCCTTGCATACCGGCAGCTGGCAGATTTTCTCAGGAACTGTCTGTTTTAACTGTTCTACCGCCAGTTTTTCCTGCTCACTCACGGAATCGAAATCTCCCAGGATCAAATCCGGCTCCACATTCAAAATACTACAATAGCTTAAGCCCCCGTCTACCGCAATGACATAATCATCATTCGCTACGGACAATTCTCCCATTGTGAGATCTCCAGCGCCGATCAAAATACATTTACCCATTTCATAATCCTTTCTGTACAAAATTTTCATTCATACTACCCATAAAGCCACATTATTACGCTTTTAAAATCACTTCGTATTTTTCTTTGTTCCTGACAGTTCTCAGCTCATGAATATCTTCCTATTTGCAAAATCATGCAAAAATCGTTACCAACTATCTTCACCGCTGAACTGCTACGGACTATTGTATAATTTCCAAGTTTACATTTCAAGAGATTGGCGGTATATTTAAGCTGTTCCGGCAGTCTGCCGACACAAAAAATGCCCCGGTTCCGACACAAGTGTGAATTTCGTATACGAAACCGTTATAACTGTTACTGAAATATATAAGAAAGGCATGGTCATAAGTATGTCTACGGAATATTTTGACAATCGTCCCCTAACCGCTGCGGAGATCCGCAGGCTGCAGGCTTTGGAAAACCGATATCGCAATGCCGCCAGGGAAGTTTTCACGAACCGTGTGGCATATTATCACCGGTTCACCGGCGGACACTATACCTCTATCACCATCAGAGATCAGAAGACCCGTTGGGGCAGCTGTTCTTCCAGAGGCACGCTCTCTTTTAATTACCGCCTGATCTACGGTCCTGCGGGACCGCTTGATTATGTGGTAGTCCATGAGCTCTGCCATCTGACCCATATGAATCATTCCAGGGATTTCTGGAACATGGTAGAGCGCATTATGCCGGATTACCGAGTCTACAAGCAGTGGCTGCGAGACCACGGACATGAACTGACTCTGGAAAATCACCTGCAAAAACAGGGGATTCCGATCCGGCTCAGCTGATATTTAACACGAAAGGCGATTCACACTGATCTGTGAACCGCCTTTGTTATTATAAGATTCGTCTTTTATTTACAGCCTTTATCTTCTGTCTATCTGTTCTCGTTCACATAGACCTGCACGCGGCTCTGGATAACGCCTGCCACGTCCCTGGCACTCTTCTGTCCGGAGAAATAAGCACCGGCTTCCTCAGAGATGATATTGGTGATGGCTTCGTTGTAGTAGGCACGTTTATTCACGCTTTCCACAAAACTTACGATCTTATCCACCTGTTCCTTCGTCAGCTGCGGTAAGATGATTTCCTCATCGTTGATGTAATAGGTCTCATCATATTCTACCTTGTTGCCGTTTTCATCCAGATAATACGGTTTTTCGGTAGCTGCCGCCACAGACGCTTCAAAGGAGCTGCGCAGTACCGGCAGGTTGTATTCCTTGTCCTGTATTGTATCCTGATATTCCTGTGTCAGATAATACCGCACGAACTCCCAGGCACCGTCCAGGTTCCCTGACTTTGCGGACAATGCGAAATTAAAATTACCGTTCCAGATGATGGATCCCATTCCACTATCCGTCGGGAATCCGACAAAAGATACATCCTCACCGAACTGTCCGTTGATCACACCGTTCAGATCACGAATGGAACTAATCGTCGTATTTGCCAGCAGTGTCCGGTTATCACGGAACTGGGACTGATAATCATTCCAATAATCTTCTCCCCAATAGTCTTCACCATATTCTTCCGGCAAAGTTCCCGCATAGGCCAGCATTGCCACAAAGTTATCCGTATCAAAAGCACATTTTCCGGTAGAGACATCCACGAAATCACTGCCGCAGAAACTCATCATCGTATACAGGAAATTCTCTCTGATCACAGTATCGCCAAACAGTGCCGTTGCCTCAGGTACCTCTGCCTGAATGTTCTGTAATTCATCCATGGTGATGGAAGTACGGTCTCCGAAGATCGAAGTCTTACCTACCATAGTACCGATATAGAAGGAAGGAATCACATTGTATAATTTACCGTTCACGCGGTAAGCATCCCAGACATTCTGCAGATATTCATTCTTGGACAATTCCTCGTCCTTTGCGATCAGATCATCTACATTCGCCACCAGTCCCTTGTTAATATAACTTTCCATGGGAATATTGGTGTCTGCAATCAGGATATCCGGCATACCTCCGGAGATAATGTCATTATTTAACTGCTTCAGACCGAGTGTATAGTCATCGGAAGTATTGTAGCTGTTATACTCCTTGACTACAATACGGTAATCCTCATTGTTCTTATTATAGTCTACGATTCTGCTCTTCAGGGAATAATCCACATAGTTGCCGGCCAGTACCAACACCTTTTTATCCTTGATATCCGCAGGATTCACATAGGTGAACAGACTGCCCTTCGTCGTTCCGGTAGAACTTTCATAGTAAAATCCGATAAACTGGTCATCGCTCAGTATCAGGAAATTATTCATACTGGTCGTCGCTACATCAGAGTTGATATAACTCATGATCTGCTTTATCTCCTGTGTCTGGATATTATAACTGAACACGCCGTTACTGTTGGAATAATACAAAATATCGCCGTCACCGGGCACCAGGCTGGAATATCCGTTATTGGAAAAGGTATCGGAAAGCTGCACTCCTTCCGAAACCGCATCGGTAGCAGCATCATAGGAAGCAATATACATATCCGTATAATTGTTCTCATCCCAATAGATGACCTGAAGCTTTCCGTCACCGGCATTGATGGTTGTATTCGCGTTATTGAACAAGGTTGCCGCTGCTTCCGGCAGATCTTTCCGATCTGAGATACCCTCCTCCGTCACAGTGCATTTTTCCCATTTGTCTCCGCTTAACAACAGAGTCAGAGAACCGTCCGCATTCGACAGCATGCTGTATACCCAGACATAGCTTCCCTCTTCTCCCTGCATATCGTTCAGATCTGCTTCCCAGACGATATTGCCGTCTGTATCCCAGCAAAGCAGTGCATAGTCATTGGTACTGTTATATTCCTCTCCGATATAAAACTCACTGTAATGATTCCGGATACCGTAGAGATTGCCGTCTGCTCCGATCAGACAGTTTGACACAGACGTATAAGAATATCCTCCGTATGTCGTTCCGTCAGCAGATGCATCCGCCACATCTTCGACAATAGCTGAAGATAACATTTCTTCCGTCTGTGCCAAGGGCACTGCAACGCCACCGTCTCCGTCTGCCGGCGTATCCGAGGGTTCATCCGTGCCTCCGGAAGCTGCAGGTTTCTCCGGTTCCTCCCCTTCCTTCCACTTCGGAAGTTCCACGGTCTTACTATCCGTGCCGTCCTTTTTCATAGTCAGTAATTTCAGTGTACTTTCCGTACCGTCGCCCGAATAATCATATTCCTCATACATGAAATATACGGTATCATCCTGCAACGTCAGCAGATTGACACCAACACTATCCGAATCGACACCGAGATCTAACGGCTGCTCCTGATATACATATTGTTTTGCAAGACCGGAATCTGAGGATGCGCTTCCTCCGTTTCCGCCGTTGCCGCCTTTTCCGCAGGCAGTCAGTCCTGCGATCATCGCAAATGTCAGTGCTAAGCTGACCAGCTTCTTTCCTTTCTTTTTCATGCTCCCTCTCCTTTTTGTCTCTGTGTCTTTTGTTATTGTTTCAAATCATTCTTGTGTACTTTTTATTTCATCTTCTGCTTTTTCCCGTAAATCCTCTGTCGGTTCACCGTGTTGTTTTTCTGTCTCGTCTAACTCCTCTACCTTAAGTTCATCCGTCAGCCAGGAGAACGTACTGTCCTTGTAAGGATCCTCTTCCAGTTCCCGTTCCAGATCTCCCAACACATCGGTCTCTCTGTGGGAATGCTTTTTTTCCCGTCTGCGCTCCGCGGCACGCTCCAGCTTATCCTTCCCGGTCTTCCATACATCTTTCAGGGTCCATCCCTTATGACGCCACCAGTGGACGAATACCCAGATGACCGTCACGATCGGATATAGCAGCAATAACAGCATAAACACCGTCACCAGTGCAATAATATCCTCATAGCCTCTTGCCAGATTTTCCCAATAGGGATAGATGATGGCCTTGCCGTTCATAGAACGGGTACCGAATGCAAGAATGGTCTTGCAACGATTTAACAGAGAATATCTGACGGTGTTTTCCAGTACTTCCACATTCTTGTCATCGACACCGATTCCCTCTTTCACTTTTCCCAGTGCAAATCCGCTGACCGGATTCGGCATGACGATCTCATAATGGTTGATGCCGTTATTGGTGCCATAGGTATCCAATGTCTCATACGATACGTAGACCACTGTGGAATTCAGGCCGGCAGCCTCTTCCATGCGGCCTTCCGGACGTCTGATCACTCCCGTCACGATATGCGGCACATTTCCGATATACACGGTCATTCCCACTACATCATTGGAACCGAACAGCTGCCATGCGGCATCCTGATCGATAATGCAATAATCCTGCATCAGGTCATTTCCCGAAAAATAATGGCCTGTGATCAGCTCCAGCGGATGAAACAGGAAAAAATCACCGCCAATGCCGATGGCATCCGCCTCTAACGTATTCCTGCCATTCACCAGAGTGATCTTTCCATCTGCGCTGTAGGCATCTGCCCACAGTCTTGCGCTCGGGTTCTCTGAAGTCTCGGTAATCGAAGCCTCCTGCAAGGTGCTTTTCAAATTATATTCGAAGTTATTAATGGTATCTTCTGTCACTTCCGCATTGGGAGAGAAAAAGCAGCTAACCTGCGCCACATCATTATTCTCGCTCCATCGGGAAGCCATCTGCTGTGCATCCTGCATACCTGCCAGATGCCCCGACCAGCCAAGCAGGATCAGGAACAGAAGGAAGGATACAAGTGCACTGCCATACCATATGAACTTTTTGTTATTCTGTATATGAATTCGAGCCATGGAACCAGCTTCTTCCTTCCCTTGATATTTGTTGTGATTTCCTTATGAGTTATTCGCAAGTCTTACCAGTTTACCTGCTTCTACCGGCTTGGTGGATGTCGTGATGACAAATTCATAGCCATACAGACCACCACTGATGGCAGACTGTGTATCATCACTTGCCAGTACCTCTACATCCACACGGGTTGCCACATAACGGTTGCCCAGCGGACTACTCTTGGACTCTACGGTCAGGATAAACTTACCGTTACTGTCCTCTCTGATCGCACTGTTGGGCACGATCAGGTCATAGTTGGCACTCTTCTGTCCCACAGATACATTCAATGCCTGTCCTGCAGTCACTTCGTCACCGGTGATATCAAAGGTTAACAGTTTCTTCTGTCCGGGATCCGTGGTATCCGGCTTGATGCTGGCCAGTGTGATATCCATATCATTGTATCTCCAGGAGTTCACCAGATCTGCCTTGTCTCCCACCGAAAGTCTCTTTGCCTGCTCATTGGTCACGGAAAAGCTCATGGTAAATCCTTTTCCCTCCGGCTGCATGGTCACCAGCGCTGTATCCGGCTGTGCCTCATCGCCTGCCTTCACTGTTACACTCGTGATCGTACCGGCGATCGGTGCTTCCACACTGGCACCCACCGCATTTTCCTGCATTTTTGCGATCTCGTCACGCTGCTTTTGCAGGCTGTCTAACTGATAGTCCAGATTCAGTTCGGAAGAAATATCCTTCAGCAGCTGTTCCTTGGTATCCTGCGCAGCTTTGAGCTGAATATTGCGCTTATCCAGCTCTGTCTGCCAGTTCTGTGTCTGGACAGTCAGGGAATTGGTGCTGTTTTCCTTACTGTTTTGCTTGTTCGCCAGTTCTTTATTTGCCTCTGATAAAGCATTTACTTTATCATTATATGCCTTCATTTTGGCTGCATCATTGAGAATGCCCTGTTTTCCATTGATCAGTTCCTGATAACGGGCTTTGTTCTGCAATGCCAGCTGATACTCTGTCTCTGTCACCTGATTGACAAAATCACTGCCGGACACGGAGCTTGCAATGTGTTCGTTATACTTATCAATCGTTGTCTGACAGGTTGCCTGTGCCGCCTGCCATTCACTGATCTTATCCTTTGCAAGCTTGACTTCATCACTGTTCAAAGCTGCCTGCGCTGCGCTCACCTTTGCCTGTTCGGAAGACGTATCCGGTGCTCCGCTTGCATTCACATTGGTCTGCGCGGTTTTCAGCTGATTGATTGCATTGGTTGCTTCATCTACCTGTTTCTGCCATTTATCGATCTCTGCTTCTGCTGCGACAATACGGTTCTGATAAGTATACACGGAAGACACATTTCCGTTCTGTACATTCTGAAATGTGGTATTGGAGATATTCCCGGACAAAAGTGCCAGCTCAAAATCCAGCATTGCCTTATCCAGTGCTGACTGTGCATCCGTCAGTTCTTTGCTTTCTTTATCTTCCAATAACAGCAGGGGATCGCCCTTTTCTACTTTATCTCCAGCCTTCACCAGGACACTGGAGATGGTACGGGTCTCACTGATCTTCACATTATATGGATCTCCGCTCTCCACTGTACCGGTACCGCGGATTTTCGCCGTGATCGTACCGGACTGCACATACTGCGCCGCTACCTCCGGCAGGGAATAATTCATAAATGTGTTGGAAAAAAATGTCAGCACCAACATCACGGATAAGAATATAATGGCTGCATTTTTAACCCATTCTCTTCTATTTTTTCCACCGTTCTCTTTCATTTTCGCTCTCCTCTATCCACATAACTTTCTATCTGTGTTTTCTGATTCTGTCTTATCCCTTGACACCGCCCTGGTAGGTAATACCGTCTACCAGATATTCTTCTCCGTAGAGGAATACCAGAAGGCTGGGCACCATATAAATCGTCGCCACGGCAAATGCCAGACCGATCTCTCCGGAATTGATCTTACTTAAGAATACGGACAACGGATGCATCTCCACATCGGATAATAAGATCAGCGGCTGCTCTACCATATTCCAGTAATCGATAAATACCAGAATGGCTGCGGAACACAGCGCTCCTTTACATAAAGGCATACAGATCAGTCTGTAAATCTGCCATTCTCCGGCGCCGTCGATCTGTGCCGCTTCCATGACTCCCACCGGAATCCTCTTCATGAACTTCGTCAGCAGATACACTGCAAAAGGAGAAAAGATTCCGGGCAGCCAGATCGCCCAATAACTGTTTAATATATTCAGCCACTCCGCTACCAGATAATTCGGTACCAACGTTACCTGATACGGCATCAGCATTAATATGACATAGGAGAAAAATATGATCGACCTTAGTTTCCCCGTATACCTGGCAAATCCGTAAGACGCCAGCGACGCCACCAACAGCTGGAAGAACACGATCGGTCCTACCAATATCACGGAATTCCAGAACTTCAGCAGATATTCCGGACTTTTCAAAAGCACGGTCGAATACTGACTGAAAGATACAATATCCGGAATAAACTTCAAATTCACTTTTTCCGAGATATAGACCTTACCGCCCTTCTCCGTTGTGGCAAACACAGAGCCGTAATTCGCCGATATCTCCGAAGAGGACATGAAGGAATTGGTGATCGTCAGTACGATTGGCATCAGAAACAGGATAGCAAAAAATGCAGCGATCACTGTCGCGATACTGATGCGGATATTCTCAAATATCTTTTTCCTGCGCTTATACCCCCGGATCCGTTTCATTTCTTTTGTCACAGGGCTTCGGGATGGGATCTTTGCCGGGGTATCCATGTTGTTATGCTCCATCAGCCTTCCACATCCTTTCCGAAATGATTCTCCACCGCAAATAACAGTCCGATGATCACGATCATTACCAGTGACATCAATATTGCCGCAGCGGACAATGTCTGGTAATCCAGACTCTTGAACTTATTGTTCATGAAATGCTGCAGCATATAAATCGAATCGTACGGATAATCCGTGGTTAACAGATAAATCTCGCGGAAGATCTTAAAAGAACTGATCAGGGACATAATCGTCACAAATAAAAAGGTGGAGGACAAATACCGGATCTTAATATAGAAAAATGTCTGTAAGCCTGTCGCATTTTCCAGTCGCGCCACTTCCAGCAGATCCTTCGGAATGCTTGCAAGTGCCGCCATGAACAGGATCATATTATATCCGAGATTTTTCCACAAAAACAAAATTACAATTACGATGATTGAATAACTTGACTTCAGCCAGTCGATTTTCTCCACTCCGAAGACTCCCAGCAGGTCATTGACTGCACCGTTATAGTGGAACAGTACCTGCCAGATCAGTACGATGGATGCCACCGGCACCATCATGGGGCTTAAGAAAAAGGTACGGAACTGGCTTCGAAACGGCAGCTTCGATTCCAATACCACTGCCAGAAGCAGGGAAAGGACTACCGCTAACGGAACCGCAATTGCCGAAAACACTACCGTATTATGTACCGCCGTACGGAATGCGGCATTTTGGATCACATTTTTAAAATTGTCCAAAAATACAAAATTCATGCTGATAGGATTATCCACCAGCGAATAAAAGATTACCACCATAAAAGGAAGCAAAAAGAACGCAAGAACCCCAAGAAAGCTGGGGGCTATAAAAAGCCCCGAGCTTCTTTTTAATTTCTGCATTCTCTTGTCAATTTTGTGATGCTGTTTCCGCTTATGATCCACATGGTGCTTCATCACGATTCTAAGCCTTCCTTTACTACCTTTGTTACTAGTTTTATCTGTTCTCGTTTACATAGACCTGTACACGGCTCTGGATGACGTTTGCCACGTCTGCCGCTGACTTCTGTCCCTTGAAGAAGCCTTCGGCCTCTTCCGTAATGATATTCGTGATTTCATCATTGCTGGAAGTACTTGTAGGCTCTGCCACGCTGATCAGATCCTTCAGAGTTGCGATTTCTTCCTCGGTAGGCGTGTGGTAGGTATACTCCCAGTCACCGTAGCCTATGGAAGAAGTACCGTTTTCCGGAATCGGGTTGCCATTCTCATCCAGGATCTGATTGCCGTCTTCGTCTGTCATATAAGTTACATTGGTCGCCTTCTCCACAGCTGCGTCCAGTGCGGACTTGCTGGCCGGAAGACCATAGGAGAACATATCGCTGGCCGGCTGGCTCAGATAGTCCTCAATAAATGCCCATGCGCCGTCCTTGTTGGAAGATTTTGCAGAGATCGCATACAGTTCACTTACCTGCATATAAGTTCCGCTTCCGCCATTAGAGGTAGGATAACCGATATAGGTTACCGGCTCTCCGAAGATAGCTTCCTGCTCCTGGATACTCTCCAGCTGATAGATTTGTGTCATGTTCAACAGCACTTCACCGGCCTGGATCTTGGCAGGAGTAGATCTGTCATCATTCTGCCAGTCATATTCCTCAGGGAAGCTATTTACAAATTCCAATACTTTTGCGAAATCTTCCGAATCAAAACTGCACTTACCACTCTCCCAGTCAATGTAGCTGTCCAGATCATATGCAAGCAGCATATACAGCATGCTACTCTTGGTCATTCCGTCGAACAGAGAAACTCCCTCGTGGGCAGCGGAATATGCCATGATATCATCTACCGTCCAGCCCTTTTTCTCTCCTACATCGGCGGTCTTACCTACGATAGTGCTCAGAGTGAAAGATTTAGGAATACCTACCAGTTTACCATCCATTGTGTAGCTGTTGATAATATTCTCAAAGAAATCGTCTTTATTCAATACACTACTCTTCTCCAGATAAGGAGTCATATCTTCAAATACGCCCTTGCTTGCCAGAGACTTCACATCCAGATTGGCCAGATCCAGGATATCCGGACCGGAACCGGAGGTAATATCGTTATTCATGGCGGTGATGCCATCAGACCAGGAATTTTCTGTCCAGTTATTCTCATCAATATAGGTCTTGATATTTACATGATACTCGTTACTCTGTTTGTTAAATGCAACGGCTGCTGTCTGCAGTGCCTGGGAAGTATACAGCGTACCGATGGTCACCTGGGTCTTCTGTGCCACTTCGCTGGCCTTGGTCTTCGTCAGCTTCACAACATCCGTTTCGCCGGTGTTCCAGTCATTAATCACTGCCAGCACCTTACCGTCACTTGTCAATCCGGCATATTGCACATAGTTGCCATTGATATCGCAATCCAGCCAGGTCAGTACTTCGGTAGTCTTCTGATCTGCCAGACTGTATTCATACAACGTGGTATCCGTATTTACCAGCAGATCCTGATCCACACCCGGTGTCAGAATACTGTTACCGTTGCTATTGGGAAAATTATCATAAGACCGGCCTGCTTTTTTGCCTTCAAAGTCAACTTCCGCTAATTTGTTATTGCCGGAATTGTCGTAATAAGTGAAATACACTTTACCGTCTTTCGCGGTTCCGATGCTCTGGATCCACTCGCTGTCCGTCTGCACTGCGCCCTGGAACTGACCTTCACTGTCAAACAACCGGATCAGCGTATTAGAGCTGATATAGAATCTGCCCTGACCGTCAATGCACATACTGCTGACATAAGAGTTTTCCTCATCCTGCTGCATGATATCGGTAATGTCCTGTTCTGCGATCTTTGCTCCGGAAGCATCATACTTACGAAGCACAGTCTGCTGTTTGGAATATGCATCATCGCCTTCCGTGGCATTCCACTGATATTCCACAGTATAAATATTGCCGTCGGCATCTATCTGCATGGAATTCAAGCCACCGTTTGTACCGTCGATCGTAATCGGCAGATCTTCCCTGCTGCCGTCTGTCAGAGAATAGGCACCTAAGCTTATCTTGTTTTCACCGCTTTCCTCATCCCACTGATTATTTGTATAGTAGAGCTTATCTCCCTGCACGGTCAGGTTATTGTAATTGGAATTCGTATCACTATCAAGTTCCAGATATTCGGGAACATAGACATATTCCTTTGCTGCTGTCTGTTCTCCCTGACTGTTTCCTCCGTCCTGCCTGCCGCAGGCTGCCAGAGACATTGTCATGATCGTAGCCAGGGTGACCGCAGTCGCCTTTTTGATCCGATAAAGATTTTTCATTTATTCCTCTCCTCTTTTCTTACTAAAAGCAATCGGATAACACTTTTTTCAGACAGATCCGGCTGCTTCTTATCTTTGAAGATATTTCTTTTTCATCTAGGCTCATTATACCTTATTCCCACTATAAAAGCATCTTAAGATTTTATGAACTTATATTACGAATTTTACAGTATTTTATTACAAAAAAGGTATAGGGCAAACGTCCTATACCAGTTTGTGCATTTCCACTTTTCTCTTGTGATGACGGTACAGGCTGCCCAGTCTGTTATAGAACCAGAACGATTGTACCAGAATATTGTTTGCCTTTCCGATTTTTTCTTTGGTCGTGCCACGGTAATAAGCTCCGCCGCAGGTAATTCCCTCTCCGGCTTTCACTGCCCGGATCAGATCAGATTCGCAGTATATTTTCTCATGGATATCCGTATATGCCATACCGATACAGTCTGATTTATGTGCATCGCTTCCACCGAATGCCGGTTTGTCATACATCTCCGCCAGAACCCCGGCACAGTGGTTGCTCTCCGGTGACTCACAGGCATTGAACCCTTCCAGAAAATCAAACTGACTCATCACCGCCAACTGATTTCGTTTCTTCAACGTATTGGTAAAACTCAGATACTTTTCGCCGCAGGGATGTGCCGGTCCTAAGATACCTCCGTGTTTGTGTACAATGTCGATCAAAATCTGTACCGGCAGACCTCTGAGTTCCAGAATTTTCAGTTTTACTGTCTCCGGCATAATGACAAGAATGTGTCCGGCATCGATGGTATCGTATTCAATTCCCTTCAGGACTACAAAATCTTTGTACTTATTCCCTTTGATCTCACGTTTCCATGTGCGATAACCGTTGTAAGAATTATGGTCGCTGACCAGCATTCCGTCAAATCCTTTGCGGATCAGTTCACCGATAAATTCTTCGATAGGGACCTTTCCGTCCATGGAGCCTTCTTTTGTATGACAATGCATATCAAATCTCATCCTTTTGTCCCTTCTTTCTCTGCATTTCCCATTCTTTCGTCCATGCAAAGTATAGCAGATTCCCTATTATGATTCAACGGTTTGCGGTAAAAAAATCTTCCTTTTTCTGACATTTTACGTATGTTTTACCGTTATTTTATATAACTGTCCGTGCGCAAAATAATTTTCTCCGGCACTGTTATTGTATATGGCGCATGTACCATTGTATCTGTATTCCCTGAAATATAAAAGGAGCAGGTCTCCCTGCTCCCTTTTCAAAACGTATATTTCTATTTCACCACACGTACACGGAAGACCCCGTCAATCTTCTGCAAAGATGCTACCAGTTCCGGTGTTGCTGCATCTTCGATATCCAGCATCGTGTATGCCACTTCTCCGCGGGATTTATTGGTCATATTGGAGATATTGATGCCCTTCTCACCGATAACTGCGGTAAACTGTGTCAGCATGTTGGCAATATTTTTATGGAAAATTGCAATTCTGCCTGTCTGGCTGCAGACGCCCATATCACATGCAGGATAGTTCACACTGTTGCGGATATTGCCGTTCTCCAGATAATCCATCATCTCTTCCACTGCCATCTTTGCACAGTTATCCTCGGACTCCTCGGTACTTGCTCCCAGATGAGGAATAACGATACATCCGGGCTGACCTGCTGTGGTGGGATTTGGGAAATCGGACACATAACGTGCCACCTTGCCGCTCTTTAAGCCTTCCAGTACATCCGCCTCATTTGCAAGCAGATCCCTGGCAAAGTTTAGTAAAATCACGCCGTCTTTCATCTTGGCAATGACATCTTTGTTGATCATTCCCTTTGTAGAATCCAGCAGAGGCACATGGATGGTAATATAATCACAATTGGCATAGATTTCATCCACATCGATCACATGCTTTACAGAACGGCTTAAGTTCCATGCTGCATTGACAGATACATAAGGATCATATCCGTAGACATCCATACCAAGGCTGACAGCGGTATTGGCTACCTTAACACCGATTGCGCCCAGTCCGATGACACCCAGCTTTTTGCCCATCACTTCGGTACCGGCGAATTTCTTCTTTTCTTTTTCTGCCGCTTTGGCAATATCTGCGTTATCCATGGAAGCTTTGACCCATTCGATACCGCCTACCACATCACGGGCTGCCAAGAGCATACCTGCGATCACCAGCTCTTTTACGCCGTTGGCATTGGCACCGGGCGTATTGAATACAACAATACCTTTTTCGGCACATTTGTCCAGAGGGATGTTGTTTACACCGGCACCGGCTCTTGCCACTGCCAACAGGTTATCCGGCAGTTCCATCTCATGCATGGAAGCGCTGCGTACCAGAACGCCCTCTGCGTCATTGATATTTTCTATTACTTTATAGTCTGCTGTCAGACGATCCAGACCCACTTTGGAAATGGGATTCAGGCAATTGATCTGAAACATGTTTGTTTCCTCCTTACAGGTTTTCCGCCTCAAATTTCTTCATGAACTCTACCAGCTTCTCTACGCCTTCGATCGGCATTGCGTTATAGATACTTGCTCTCATACCGCCCACGGTTCTGTGGCCTTTCAGGTTTTCAAATCCGGCTTCTTTTGCTTCTTTGACGAATTTGGCATCCAGTTCTTCGCTGCCGGTGACGAAAGGAACGTTCATTAAGGATCTGTCTTCCTTGCGGACAGTACCCTTGAACAGCTTGCTCTCATCCAGATAATCATACAGGATCTTCGCCTTTTTCTCATTGCGTTCCTTCATCACTTCCAGTCCGCCCATCTTCTTCAGCCATTTGAATACTTTACCGCAGATATAGATGCCATATGCGGGCGGTGTATTATACAGGGAATCTGCATCCGCATGGGTCTTGTAACGAAGCATGGTCGGTGTACCGGGAAGTACATCCTCTGTGATCAGGTCTTCTCTGATGATCACGATCACGACACCTGCGGGTCCGATATTTTTCTGTACGCCACCGTAGATGACACCGTATTTGGTCACATCTACCGGCTCGGACAAAAAGCAGCTGGATACATCCGCTACCAGGGGCTTACCCTTGGTATTGGGCAGGGTCTTAAATTTTGTACCGTAGATGGTGTTGTTCTCACATATGTATACATAATCTGCATCTTCACTGATCGGCAGATCGGAACAATCAGGAATATAAGAGAAAGTCTTATCCTCGGAAGAAGCAATCTTGTTTGCTTTACCGTAAAGGGAAGCTTCCTGATATGCTTTTTTCGCCCACTGACCGGTTACGATGTAATCAGCCACGCGGTTCTTCATCAGGTTCATGGGGATCATTGCAAACTGCTGACTCGCACCGCCCTGTAAAAACAATACTTTGTAATTGTCAGGAATATTCATAAGCTCTCTGAGATCAGCTTCTGCTTCCTTAATGATCGTATCATAGGCTTTAGATCGATGGCTCATCTCCATTACGGACATGCCGGTTCCTCTATAATCCAGCATTTCATCGGCTGCTTCCTGTAATACTTCCTCCGGAAGTACGGCAGGACCTGCGGAAAAGTTATACACTCTTGCCATTTTCAAAGACCTCCTCGATATTTTCTAAATTTTTTATAAAAAGCATAGGTATAGAATAAGCTTTTCATTTGCTTTAGTCAACTACATTGTTAAATTATTTTCAA
>CAKRRS010000044.1 GCA_934394665.1 uncultured Acetatifactor sp.
GGAAAGTGGCCAGGTGCTTCCCGGCATGATGAAAACCACTGTATCACTTTTCATTAGAAAATTCACACCTGGAGACGCGACATCAAGGAATGATGTTCCGTTCGCCGCGGACGTTCGTGGGGGTTACGACAACCCTACGTTACGAGCCATGCACTCAATTTATATAACAAAGAATAGCAAAGGTGTAAAGAAAAAATACTTGACACCTATGACTTTCTATAGTATGATAGCCAAGGTGCATATCGCATGACCTATAGAAAGGCACTGGATAAGATGGACAGGATTTTGGAACAGAATCTGTTGTATGACTTTTACGGAGAACTTCTTACGGAGCATCAGCGGAGAGTGTATGAAGATGCAGTATATAATGATATGTCTCTTGGTGAGATCGCGGGAGAACAGGGCATCAGCAGACAGGGCGTCCATGATCTGATCAAGCGCTGCGACCGGATCCTACAGGATTACGAGAGCAAGCTACATCTGGTGGAACGCTTCATGGCAGCCAAGGAGAAGATCGGTGAGATCGAGAAGCTGACCACAGACGATGACACAAATCCTAAGGAGCGCATGGAACGCATCCGTGAATTATCCGGATCCCTTTTAAAGGAATGGTAAGGAGCAGCAAATGGCATTTGAAAGTTTAACAGACAAACTCCAGAATGTTTTCAAAAACTTAAGAAGCAAGGGCCGCCTGACAGAAGAGGATGTAAAGTCTGCATTGAAAGAAGTCAAGATGGCACTCCTGGAGGCCGATGTTAACTTCAAGGTTGTCAAGCAGTTCGTAAAGGCAGTGGAAGAACGTGCCATTGGCCAGGATGTCATGAACGGTCTGAATCCAGGGCAGATGGTGATCAAGATCGTAAATGAAGAAATGGTAAGCCTCATGGGCAGTGAGACCACAGAGATCGCCATGCAGCCCGGCAAAGCTATTACCGTTATCATGATGGCAGGTCTTCAGGGTGCAGGTAAGACCACCGCGACAGCCAAGATCGCCGGTAAGCTGAAGCTGAAAGGCAAAAAGCCTTTACTGGTAGCCTGCGACATTTACCGTCCCGCAGCAATCGAACAGCTGCAGATCAACGGTAAGAAACAGGAAGTGGATGTGTTCTCCATGGGAACAGATCATAAGCCTGCCGAGATCGCGAGGGAAGCCATTGCGTATGCTGAGAAAAACGGTCACAACGTAGTAATCCTGGATACCGCCGGACGACTTCATGTAGATGAAGACATGATGGCAGAGCTTCAGGAGATCAAAGAGACCGTGACGGTGCATCAGACACTTTTGGTAGTAGATGCCATGACCGGTCAGGATGCCGTGAATGTGGCAAAAGAGTTTGATGAAAAGGTCGGAGTCGACGGCGTGATCCTGTCCAAAATGGACGGGGATACCAGAGGCGGTGCCGCACTTTCCATCAAAGCGGTCACCGGTAAGCCGATCCTCTTCGTAAGTATGGGTGAGAAGCTGTCTGATCTGGAACAGTTCTATCCCGACCGTATGGCAAGCCGTATCCTTGGTATGGGCGATGTATTATCCCTCATTGACAAGGCACAGGCAAGCATCGACATCGATGAAGAGAAGAGCCGTGATATGGCCGGACGCATGAAGAAGGGTAAATTCGACTTCGAAGATTATCTGGAGAGCATGAAGCAGATGCGCAATATGGGCGGTTTGTCCAGTATTCTGGGAATGCTTCCCGGCATGGGCATCAAGGCATCGGATCTGGAAGGTGCGATTGATGAGACACAGATGAAACGCACCGAGGCCATCGTTTTATCCATGACGAAAGAGGAACGCCGGAATCCCAAAATCCTGACACCTCAGAGAAAACACCGTATCGCAAAAGGTGCCGGTGTGGATATCGCAACGGTAAACCGGTTTATCAAACAGTTCGAACAGACCCAGAAGATGATGAAGCAGTTCGGCGGCGGTAAAAAAGGCCGCGGCGGAATGTTCGGCGGAGGAAGGTTCCCCGGTATGGGTGGCAGATTTTTCTAAGCATTACTTAACTTAAGTCCGATATGAACAAACAGTTCTTATCATATAAATTATTTTATTTTTATTCAATGGAGGAAAAAGAAATGGCAGTAAAGATCAGATTAAGAAGAATGGGACAGAAGAAGGCTCCTTTTTACAGAATTATCGTAGCAGATTCCCGTTCTCCCAGAGACGGTAGATTCATCGAGGAGATCGGTACCTACGATCCTTCCACCGATCCTTCCACTTTCAAGATCAACGAAGAGCTGGCTAAGAAGTGGTTACAGAACGGTGCTCAGCCTACCGAGCAGGTTGCTAAGCTTTTCAAGGTTGCAGGAATCGAGAAATAAGTTCTAAATATCTATTCATCGGAGGTGGATTATGAAGGAACTAGTAGAAGTAGTTGCAAAGGCACTCGTTGATAATCCGGATGAAGTAGTTGTAACTGAGAAGACAGAAGGGAAAAATATCGTCCTTGAACTTCATGTAGCTGCGTCCGATATGGGTAAGGTGATCGGTAAGCAGGGACGTATTGCAAAAGCAATCCGCTCCGTTGTGAAGGCAGCATCATCCAAAGACAACACAAGAGTGGACGTTGAGATCGTTTAATTCAAGTTAGAAGATCACAGACGTTGAGCGGAGAAACATACAGATGTGTGTTTCTCCGTTTTTTGGCTATCAGCCGGAATGGAGTAAGACTATATGGAAGATCTGTTACAGGTCGGCATTATCACTTCCACCCATGGGGTGAGAGGGGAAGTAAAGGTATATCCCACCACGGATGATCCCAGAAGATTCCGCAGACTGAAGGAAGTCGTTCTGGACACCGGCAAAGAAAAACAGAATCTGGAAATCGAAGGCGTCAAGTTCTTTAAGCAGTTTGTAATTCTGAAATTCAAAGGACTGGACAACATAAATGATATAGAAAAGTATCGTCAGAAGAGTCTGTATGTGACGCGTAAAAATGCGGTACGTCTGCAGAAAGATGAGTATTTTATCGCAGATCTGATCGGTCTTAAGGTACAGGACGAGGACGGTAAGAAATTAGGTATCGTAAAGGATGTCATCGAGACCGGTGCCAATGATGTCTATGAGGTGGAAATGGCAGACGGTAAGAGTCTGCTTTTGCCTGCCATCAAACAGTGTATTCTGAACGTAGATGTGGAGAGCGGCACGATGCAGGTACATGTATTGGAAGGACTGCTTGACTTATGATGAAGTTTCATATTCTGACCCTGTTTCCGGAGATGGTCAGACAGGGGCTTGCAACCAGTATCTTGGGACGGGCGGCGGAGAAAGGTCTGATTGACGTTGATGCGGTGAACATCCGGGATTATACACAGGATAAGCATGGAAAAGTCGACGATTATACTTATGGCGGCGGTGCCGGAATGCTGATGCAGGCACAGCCGGTGTATGATGCATACAGGGCGGCAGCCGGCGACAGGAAAGTACGCTGTGTCTATCTGACCCCACAGGGAGAACCTTTTACCCAGAAAAAAGCAAGAGAACTGTCCGGAGAAGAGGAACTCGTATTGCTTTGCGGCCATTACGAGGGGATAGATGAGCGTGTACTGGAAGAAATAGTCACGGATTACATTTCTATCGGAGATTATGTCCTCACCGGGGGAGAACTGGCTGCCATGGTGGTCGTGGATGCTGTGGCGAGACTGGTACCCGGAGTACTCAACAATGAGGAATCCGCCGAGACAGAGAGCTTTCATAACGATCTGCTGGAATATCCGCAATATTCCAGACCTGAGGAGTGGCATGGGAAAAAAGTGCCGGAAGTACTGTTATCCGGAAATCATAAAAAGATCACAGCCTGGCGTCTGGAGCAGTCTGAGAGACGCACAGAGGAACGCAGACCGGATCTCTATGTGAAATATCAGGAGAAACAACAAGTCATCAAAAAGCTTTCCGCAAAGAAACGCATCTTTATTCATATGATGGAGACGTTGTCCAGAGGTTGTGGAGAGGTTCTCTACGCGGAAGGAAAAAATGTACTGATCTATCTGCCACAGATCGGTAACGCCATGCTGAATGCAGAGGATGAGGAACATCTGGAAAAAATGCTTCCCCTGATTCCGGCAGAAGTTGCAAAACACAGTATGGTGACGGTAACGGACAGGTGGAATGACAGGATCAGTAAGACGCTCGGATATCATGGCAGTATGCAGTGCTCCCAGGCCTGCTATACCCGGGGAGAACCGCTTCCGGTGAGGCACAAGGATATCAGACAGCTGACAGGAGCCGAGGTCCCTTATGTGGCGGAACATTATCATCTCGGAGATGATGAATATGTCAGAGAGCGGATCGGTGCAGGAGCGGTGTTCGGTATCTATGTGGAAGGAAAACTTTGCGGCTTTATCGGCAGTCACGATGACGGCAGCATGGGAATGTTGTACGTAGACGAGAACTATCGCAGGCAGGGACTGGCAGCGTCTCTGGAAGGATATCTGATCAATAAACAAAGAGAACAAGGATACATTCCGTATGCTCATATTGTGGATGGAAATGAAGCATCCATACGTTTACAGGAGAGGCTGGGATTGAATCTCTCGGAACCTGTGATCTGGTGGCTTTTCCGGGATTAAAATAAAACTTGCATTTTATAGACCTTTATGGTAAAATCTGAATGTTGTGAAAACGAGATGGTCCTCTGTTACCGAATAAGGGGTATTAAGAACATCCATTTTATGAAGGAGGCTCATTATGAGTAATATTATCAAAGAGATCGAAGCAGAACAGTTAAAAGAGACCGTTGACCAGTTTGAAGTCGGCGATACCGTTAAGGTATACGGCAAGATCAAAGAGGGTAACCGTGAGAGAATCCAGGTATTCGAAGGTGTTGTACTGAAGAGACAGGGCGGCAGCAACAGAGAGACTTTCACTGTAAGAAAGACTTCCAACGGTATCGGCGTAGAGAAGACATGGCCTTTACACTCTCCCAACGTAGAGAAGATCGAAGTTGTAAGAAGAGGTAAGGTAAGACGTGCAAAGCTGAATTACTTAAGAGATCGCGTTGGTAAGAAGGCAAAGGTTAAGGAATTAGTGAAATAATTGCATTGACCGGTGAGGGCAGCTGTTTTATGACAGCTGCCTTTTATATTTGAAAAAGAATCCCGGATATGATACACTTAAAGTCTGTAAATATATTTGTTAGATAGGATGTAAAAGTGAGAAATAAGGGATTAAGTTTTTACAAGAAAAAGAAAAAAATCAGTCAGGAACTGGTCAGAGAGATTTTCAGCTGGATCTTTGGAATTGCCTTATCTGTTTTTCTGGCCGCTGTTGTGGTCATTTTCCTTGGAAAATCCACCAGGGTAGTGGGAATGTCTATGGAACCTGCGTTGGAGAACGGACAGCAGATATTCATTGACCGTTTTCTGTATATTTTATCATCTCCGAAAGACGGGGATGTTGTTGCGTTTTTGCCGAATGGCAACGAAAACTCTCATTATTATATTAAGAGGGTGGTTGCCGGACCGGGAGACAAGGTGAGGATTGCCGGTGGGGCACTGTATGTGAACGGTCAGGAAAGCAAATGGGTAACGGAGAAGATTCTGGATCCGGGGATTGCCGAAAATGAAATTCTTCTTGGCAATAAAGAGTATTTTTGCATCGGTGACAATCCCAACAACAGTGAAGACAGCAGGTCTGCCAATATCGGACCGGTGGAGGAACAGGACATCATAGGAAAAGTCTGGTTTCATTTAAAGTCTTCTTCCGATGGCATGGGTTTTGTGAAATAGATGAGAAGTCCTGTGTGGGAAACTGCAGGAGTGGAAAGGTATGGTTTTTAGATGAATTATCAGTGGTACCCCGGTCATATGACCAAAGCAAGGCGTATGATGCAGGAAAATATAAAGCTTATAGATCTGGTGATCGAACTGGTGGATGCGAGAATTCCCGTCAGCAGCAGAAATCCGGATATCGATGAACTCGGAAAAGGAAAATCACGGATCATTTTGTTAAACAAATCCGATCTGGCAGATCCTGCTTGGAATAAGAAGTGGGTAGATTATTTTTCCGAAAAAGGAATGGGCGTATTGGAGATCAATTCCAAAACAGGCATGGGCATCAAATCAATCCAGGGACTGGTACAGGAAGTCTGCAAAGAAAAAATCGAGCGTGACAGAAAACGCGGAATTGTAAATCGCCCGGTGCGTGCGATGGTAGTGGGCATTCCTAACGTGGGAAAATCCACCTTTATCAATTCTTTTGCCGGAAAAGCCTGCGCAAAAACGGGGAACAAACCCGGTGTCACCAAGGGAAAACAGTGGATTCGTCTGAATAAAGGACTGGAGCTGTTAGACACGCCCGGTATTTTGTGGCCGAAATTCGAAGACCAGCAGGTGGGAATGCGTCTGGCATTCATCGGCTCCATGAATGATGAAATACTGATTCCGGATGAACTGGCATGTGATTTGATCAGTGAACTTCAAAGGCTGTATCCAAAATCCCTGCGTGATAGATATGATGCCGATCCGGAAAGAAAACCGATAGAAATACTGGAGGAGGTAGCGGAGAGTCGTAAGTGTTACAGCAAAGGGGAACAGAAAGATCTTGAAAAAGCCGCCGGCATCCTGATCGATGATTTTCGGAGTGGGAAGCTTGGAAGAATGACACTGGAGAGGATATAGATTATGAACAGAGTAATGAAAGAAATGCTGAGCACAGCGATATATCTGCTTTGTGTTCTGGGAGCGGTATGGCTGGTGATCACCTTTGTCGGACAACGTACGGTGGTAGAAGGTGCTTCCATGGAAAATACATTGCACAATGGGGATAATCTTATCGTAGAGAAATTAAGTTACCGTTTTCATGATCCGGAGCGGTTTGATGTGATTGTATTTCCGTTTCAATATCAGGATAATACCTATTATATCAAACGGATTATCGGACTTCCGGGGGAAACGGTACAGATCAAAGAAGACGGCAGTATATACATAAACGGCGAGAAGCTTGCGGAAAACTACGGAAGAGAGATCATCAAGCCGGAGACGGTCGGCAGAGCGGCAGATCCCATTACACTGGGGGAAGACGAGTATTTTGTCATGGGAGATAACCGCAATAATTCCAGCGACAGCCGGACGGATATTGTAGGCAATATTAAGAGGAAAGATATTATCGGCAAAGCATGGCTGCGCATCTGGCCGCTTTCTGATTTCGGAGTATTGCAGCATCAATAAGATTTCATAAAAGATAGGAAATAGTGGGATACATCTATGGAAAGTACAGCAAAGATCAAAGAAATATTACAGGCAGCTTCTGAGAACAGGCTGCCTGAATTTATCGCAGAATTTGAAGGAGATCCCCGAAACGGCGTCAGGAAGCTGGTAGAGAGTGCACGGAAAAAGTTAGAAGCACTTCAGACAGAACGCGCACGGATCGAGCACCTGAAAAAATATGAAAAAGAATATGCGGATTATACGTATATCTGCGGCATTGATGAAGTCGGGAGAGGACCGCTTGCGGGACCTGTTGTGGCAGGAGCGGTGATCCTGCCCAAAGATTGTGATATTTTATACATTAATGATTCGAAGCAATTGTCCGAAAAAAAGAGAGAAGAGCTGTATGAGGTAATCACCGGAGAGGCTGTTGCCTGGGCAGTGGGATATGCTTCCCCTGAGCGGATCGATGAGATCAATATTTTACAGGCAACCTATGAGGCAATGAGAGAGGCCATCGGAAAGCTTACGCCCACACCGGATTTGTTATTGAATGATGCAGTGACGATTCCGGGAGTGAAGATCAGACAGGTGCCCATTATCAAGGGAGATGCCAAGAGCATATCCATCGGTGCGGCGAGTATTGTGGCAAAAGTGACCAGAGATCACTTGATGGAACAGTATGCTGAGGTGTTCCCGGAGTATGATTTTGCATCGAATAAGGGATATGGCAGTGCGGCGCATATTGCTGCGTTAAAAAAGTACGGTCCGACGCCCATACACAGACGCAGCTTTATCAAGAAGTTTGTATAATTTATGGATTTGAACGCCCGGAAAGGCGAGAGATATGCGACTGACAGAATGGTTTTCACAGGATAAAATAGCAGACAGCGGAAGAACCCAGACGGTAAACAGCAGAACCGCAGAGCAGGTGAACAGGCAGATACATGCATTGACACCCGGACAGATACTGCGTGGCGAAGTGGTGTCCAGAGAAGGGAATAATGCACAGATACGGCTGCTGCAGGATGTGTTGATCGATGCAAAGGTGGATGCGGATATTCGGCTGGAATTAGGACAGAATATTACGTTTCAGGTGAAAACAAACGGGCAGGTATTGAATTTAAGTCCGTTATTTACCAATATGGCTACGGAAGGTACGGTATTGAAAGCTTTAGACATGGCATCACTTCCGGCAAATGAAAGTACGATCGCCATGACCAAACAGATGATGGATGCCGGACTTCCCATTGACAAGGGAACTTTGCAAAAGGTTGTGCATGAGATGAATGCTTTTCCGGATGCGCTCACAGAGGATCTGGTGAATCTCCACAGACTGGAATTGCCTGTGACGGAGGAAAATATCACACAGATGGCATCTTATCGGAATCTGACGCATCAGCTGACGGCAGGAATGGAAGAGACGGCACTGGCACTTACCTCGACCCTGCAGGAACTGACAGAGAACGGTAATACAGAGCAGGCGGCAAAGCTATACAGTGAGATCCTGAACCTGATATCTGAGGGAATGGCGTCCGGAACAGAAGGCGGAGAAGCACCGTTGTCCATAGAAATGCCGGCAACAGAAGTGACAAATGTAGGGAATCCGGATGCAAATACAGCACAGCCGGTACTGCCGGATACAGCCCCGGGGACAGAAGCGTTAGAAGAGATATCCGGAGGAAATCAAGCACCGGCAGGACAAACGCAGACCATTCCTGTCAGAGGGGATGCGGTGGACGCTTTTGAAATCACACAGTTACAAAATCTGCAAAAACTGTTAAAACAAGGACTGGATACAAAGGATAGTGTGTTATTGCGCACCATCCTGCAGAACCCTAAGACAGCGGAAGTTACCTCGAAGCTGCTCCCGGATCAGTGGAGTATCCGTCCGGAGGATGTGGATTCTCCGGAAAAAGTGGAACAGCTGTATCAGAAGATGAGCAGGCAACTGAAAGGTCTGACAGCTGCATTGGAAGAAAACGGGCAAAGCAGTTCAACTGCGTATCAGACAGCAGCAAACTTAAGCCAGAATATTGATTTTTTACAGCAGATCAATCAGACCTATGCTTATATACAATTGCCCCTGCATCTGAAACAGGGCGAGCATAAAACAGGAGAACTGTTCGTCTATACCAACAAAAAGAACCTGGCGAGGAAAGACGGGCAGGTCAGTGCACTGTTGCATCTGGAGATGGAACATTTAGGACCGCTGGATGTCTATGTCGCATTGCAGGATGCAAAAGTGAGTACGAAATTTTATGTGCAGAATGAGCAGATACTGGATTATCTGGAAGCAAACATGGAGGTATTGACGCAAAGGCTGAAGCAGCGGGGATATGACTGTAAGTGCGAAACCACACTGCGGGCACAACTGCAGCAGACAGCGCAGGCAATGGCACCGATTCTTAAGACAGAGGGAAACGTCCCGGTGGCACAGTATGCGTTTGATGTGAGAACATAAATTTTATGATCGGACAGGGATATGCTGAAGTGAATGAAAATTCATTCGGGAAAACGTACGATGCATAGAGAGCCGGAAAGCAATCAACGAATTGCCTACAGGTAAGGGTATGTAAAATGGATGAAAAAAAGAAGATAAAACAGGCAATTGCTCTGAAGTATGATCCGTCGGATGAAGCCCCCAGAGTGGTTGCGAGCGGCAAAGGCATTCTTGCGGAGAAGATGATAGAAAAAGCGCAGGAGAGCAGCGTGCCGATCCACCGGGATGATAAACTGGCGGACACACTTTCGAGACTGGATATCGGTGAGATGATTCCGCCGGAACTCTATGAGGTAGTGGCGGAGATTCTGGTATTTGTAGATGCTGTGGATCATCGTATGGTGAAAGAAAGCATTGCGGCCGGAGCAAAACGGAAAGGGTGAATAGGTGAATACCAGGCAAAAGGGAACTGTTTATGAGCAGATCGCTGCGGAGTATCTGAAAAAGCAGGGAATGGTCATATTGGAGAGAAATTTCCGGAGAGGAAGAAACGGCGAGATCGACATTATCGGAAAAGACGGAAAATATCTGGTATTTGTCGAAGTAAAATACCGCACCGGAACAGAAAAGGGGAGTGCCGCGGAGGCTGTAACGGCGGCAAAGCAGAAGATGATCTGCAGTGTGGCGGATTATTACCGTTATCTGCATAAATATGATGATAATATATGGGTACGTTATGATGTAGTAGCAATTCAGGGAGAAGAGATACAATGGATCCGGGATGCGTTTCGGCATCATTATCGTACAGGGAGATAGAAGGATGCATCAGCTGATCAGAAGCAGGTTTGGAGAGAAAGAGAGCATACAGCAGAGGAAAAAGGGAGCATTGGAGTACCTCGTTTTTCCCAAACTAGAGGAAACAGGAGAGGTCAATCATTTATTTACCACGCGTACGGGAGGCGTCAGCAACGGTATTTATGCTACCATGAATCTGAGTTTTTCCAGAGGAGATGATCCGGAAGCGGTGATGGAGAATTACAGGCGGATCGGAGCTGTCCTTGGCGTGGCACCGGATAGGATGGTTGCTTCGAGACAGACACATACCACCAATATTCACCTGGTTACGGCATCAGACCTTGGAAACGGGATCACGAAGCCTTCTGCGTATGAAGATATTGATGGTCTGGCAACCAATATTCCGGGAATCGCATTGGTTACTTTTTATGCGGACTGTGTTCCTCTGTATTTTGTGGATCCGGTGCATCATGCAATCGGACTGGCACATTCCGGCTGGAGAGGAACGGTGTCACGAATGGGAGAACGTATGGTGCAGTTTATGCAGGAACAGTTCCATAGTGAGCCCCGGGACCTGGTGGCAGCAATCGGTCCGTCTATCTGTGTGGACTGCTATGAGGTGAGTGAAGAGGTAGCAGAACAGTTTCGTGTGGGATTTCCGCAAAAGGTTCTGCAAAAAGGGAAAATGCCCGGCAAATATCAGCTGAATCTCTGGGAAGCGAATCGGAGTATTCTCTTAAAAGCCGGTTTACTGCCGGAGCATATTGCGGTCACGGATGTTTGTACCTGCCATAATCCGGAGTATCTGTTTTCCCATCGTGCAAGTCACGGACAGAGAGGAAATCTGGCGGCTTTTCTGGCACTGAAAAATGACACAAATTAATAAAATTTAAGAAATGTACCGCAAAAACCTTAAAGAAAGTATGCTAAAATAAATAGGAAAAAAGTAAAACAATACCTAATAAGTATTTTGTTGTGGGAGTGATTCATATCACAGAAATGAGGGAAGAATGGCAAATATTCTTGTATGCGATGATGACAGAGAAATTGTGGATGCAATTGAAATCTATCTGAGCCAGGATGGGTATAAAATATATAAGGCATACGATGGAGAACAGGCAATTCAGATCCTCGACAAAGAGGATATTCATTTATTGATCATGGATATTATGATGCCGAAACTGGACGGCATCCGGGCAACGCTCAAGATCCGTGAATACAGCAGCATTCCCATTATTATTTTATCGGCAAAATCAGAAGATACGGATAAAATTCTGGGCTTAAATATCGGTGCCGATGATTATATCTGCAAACCGTTCAATCCATTGGAACTGGTTGCCAGAGTAAAGTCAAATCTGCGCCGTTATACATCGTTGGGAAGTCTTACCGGAGAAAATAAGGCGATTTATCAGGTGGGCGGACTGATTCTGAATGATGACACCAAACAGGTTACCGTGGACGATGAACCGGTAAAGATGACACCGATTGAGTATAATATTTTATTACTTCTCATGAAGAATCAGGGAAGAGTATTTTCCATCAATCAGATTTACGAAAGTATCTGGAATGAAGACGCTATCGGTGCCGATAATACCGTAGCGGTGCATATCCGCCATATTCGCGAAAAGATAGAAATCAATCCCAAGGAACCGAGATATTTGAAGGTCGTATGGGGAGTCGGATACAAGATTGACAAGGAGCAGGCATGAGAAAACCTACATTGAAACGTCTGGTACTGGGACTGGTACAGCAGACTGCGGCGTTACTGATATTGCTTGCCATCGCAGCGATTTTGTTTAACTCTTATCTTGCGGTAGATACTGCGGACGGCACCAGGGTATATGATCTGTCTCCGCTGGATGCAGAGACAGAGTTTGAGGACTCGGTGATCTTTCACGATCTGTTTCAGGGAGCGGTATCGGATATTGTGCAGTTGATGGTGATTAAAGGGCAGATGGAGACAGATGACCGTTTTGATCCCTATAAGCAGATTGATATTACGGAGTTTGCATCTGCAAGACAGGGCGGTGCGGATTGCCCGGTAACCGCAGTATATGAACTGGAAGACCTGATCAAATGGGGAAAATACGGTGTGGAATATACGGATCGTATTATGAGTATGTCTGATTTTGTGAATTATTTCGGATCGGTGGATCAGGAGACGAACTTCATTCTGGATTCTGACGGGCAGCTTGCGTATGTGCCGGACCCGGAACAGACGCAGGAGCAGAAGGAAGCAGTCGCAAAGGCAATTGCGGCTATTCCGGAGAGTCAGCGGACTGACCGGTTAGAGGATCTGGCATTTACTTATATTGTAAAAGAAAGTATCCAGGATATCAGAGTATCCAGAGAAGATGACGGCACCATGACGGTGTATTTCCCGATGCTTTCCTGCAGATATGCCACAGTAGACGGAGAAAAGCAACTGACCGCCTGTGCGGATAACTGGGTGGAATATATGGCGTTGCAGAATAATCTTGCGTTGACTGTAAATACCCTGGCAGCGAACTATGAGCAATACCAGAACTGTAATGACTTATATCAGGAAAATGCAGGAAACCTGATATATGCGGTACGTATGATGACCGGAGACGGAGTTACCAGAACGTACACCAATGTATCGGCAATTGCAGATAACTCAGACAACGTGATCACAGACTATTTTTCCGAGTACAGAAGATATCTGATCTATTATCCGGACAGTCTGGAATTTACCAGTAATACCGGAATGACAGAGGGGCAGATCTATCAGTATTTGAAGGATTATGATTACCCTCATCCGGATATGACACATATCTGGATTGCGATAGATACGAATTATCCCGTACAAGGGGATGCTTTTTATAATGCAAATGTGGTATTCCAGCGTATTGTTCCGAATATCTGGTATCTGATCGGCGGCGGAATCCTGTTGGCAGTTTTGTGGCTGCTTGTTGGAATTTATCTGACGGTGACCGCCGGGGTGGCATATGATGAAGAGGAAGAACCGGTACTGTATCTGAACGGAATCGATCACGTATGGATCGAATTCATGATCCTTGTTTTTCTAATCTGTGTGTATAGTGCAGGAGTGGGATATGATTATCTTATGAGCACGGCAAACAGAGTGTATGTAAGTCATTCCGAAATCCAGGGAAGAGAAATGACAAGACTGTCTGCTTACGCGGTGTTTGCCGCTTACGGCTTCTCGGTCAGTGCAGCTTTTAATGTATTCTGGTACAGTCTGATCCGCAGAATCAAGTCACACAATATGTGGAAGGACAGCTTCCTGCACTGGATTGTGAGCAGCTTTGGCAAAGCAGTACATTTTGTGGTATCCCACAGGAATTCTGCAATCAGTTCGCTGATCCCATATAATTTGTTTTTGCTTACAAATCTGGCCGGAATCTTCGGAACTTATCTGCTAAGGACAAACGGCGTATGGTGGCTTTTGCCGTCGGCACTTGCAGTGGTATTGGACGGGATTGTCGGGGTCTTGCGTTTTAAACAGAAGGCGGAACAAATTGATATTGTTGAAGGAATCCGCAGAATTCGTGACGGCGAGGTGGATTATAAGCTGGATGTATCTGCACTTCACGGGGATAACCGGGAGATGGCCGATGCGGTAAACAATATCGGAGAAGGTATCCGCAAGGCGGTAAGTACCAGCATGAAGGATGAACAGATGAAGTCGGATCTGATCACCAATGTCTCTCACGACATCAAAACACCGTTGACTTCGATTATCAATTATGTAGATCTTCTGAAACGCCTGAAAATCACAGAGGAGCCGGCGCAGAGTTATATTGCTGTATTGGACAGCAAATCACAGCGTCTGAAGCAGCTTACGGATGACCTCGTGGAGGCATCAAAGATTTCTTCGGGCAATATTGTCCTGAATCTGGAAAAACTGAATTTCACTGAACTTCTGAATCAGGCCGTGGGAGAGTTCTCTGACAGACTGGA
The DNA here is from genome assembly GCA_934394665.1 of uncultured Acetatifactor sp. Lineage (GTDB taxonomy): Bacteria > Bacillota > Clostridia > Lachnospirales > Lachnospiraceae > Acetatifactor. The sequence goes on from CAKRRS010000044.1 coordinate 14,333, forward strand.
AGAGAAAAAGCTGCAGGTGATTTTTGACGGAAATGATATTGCCGGTATGATCTATGCGGACAGCCGCAGAATGTGGAGAATCATCGAAAATCTTTTCCAGAATATCTGTAAATATGCGCTGGAAGGAACCCGGGTCTATCTGGAGATGAAAGTAGAGAATGACAGAGTTATCGCTTCTTTGAAAAATATTTCGGACAGACCGATGCATCTGAAAGGAGAAGAACTGTCGGAAAGATTTATCCGCGGAGATGCTTCCCGGACAACGGAAGGCAGCGGACTGGGACTCTATATTGCGAAGAATCTGACCAAAGCACAGCACGGTGAATTTCAGATTCAGTTGGACGGTGATCTGTTTAAGATCGTCCTGGATTTCCCGGAATATAAAGAAACTGAACTGATAGAGGAAACCACGCAGAATATGGTAGAAGCGGCAGCAAAAGAAGAATAAGAAAACGCAGGAACGGTCAAAGGTTCCTGCGTTTTCTATATTAAAAATGGAATTCGTTCATTTCTCTGCGGTTATTGTAGGCTTCCACGATACCGTGAATCTTCTCTGTGGTAGCCATGACATTGGACAGGGAAGCGTCATGGTTCATAAAGTCGATCAGGGAAGCAATGAACTTGCTCATATCGGCTTCCACGAAGTAAGGTCTGGTGTAGATCTCGGGAGGCAGATAGGTAAGGTTCGTCGTAACGACCTTGTCAAAATCACCATGCTCGTAAGCTGCATCAAAATTCTTCAGACCATCGGTAAACAGACCGAAAGTACAGCAGATATATACACGTCTGGCATGCATAGCCTTTAACTGCTTGGCAGTATCTAACATACTTCCGCCGGAGGAAATCATATCATCGATAATAATAATATCCTTGCCTTCGATATTGTCACCTAAGAATTCATGAGCGACAATCGGGTTCTTACCGTTAACAATAGTAGAGTAGTCACGTCTCTTATAGAACATACCGGTATCGACACCGAGCACACTGGCAAAATAAATTGCACGGTCCAGAGCACCCTCATCCGGACTGATGACTAACAGATGATCCTTATCCACGATCATATCGTCCTCGGAATTTAACAGAGATTTGATGAACTGATAAGGCGTGGTAAAATTATCAAATCCGTTTAAGGGCGTAGAGTTCTGAACTCTGGGATCATGGGCATCAAAAGTGATGAAATTATCAATTCCCATATCCCGCAGCTCTTCCAGTGCATAAGCGCAGTCCAGAGATTCTCTGCCGCTGCGGCGATGCTGCCTGCCCTCATAGAGGAAAGGCATAATGACATTGATACGTCTGGCTTTACCATTACATGCGGCAATGACACGCTTCAGATCCTGATAATGGTCATCGGGAGACATATGATTGGTATAACCGTTCATATTGTAAGTAATACTATGGTTGCATACATCAGTCAAAATGAACAGATCCTTACCGCGGATGGTCTCACCAATCTGGGCTTTGGCCTCACCGCTTCCGAAACGGGGTACATCCACATCTACAAGGTAGTTACTTTCAATGTAGCCGTGGAAAGCAGGATCGTTTTTTACTTTGTCATTATGGATACTCTTACGGAATTCTACCATGTAATCGTTGATACGGCGTCCCATTTTTTCTGCGGAAGGCAGAGCAATGATCTTCAAAGGAGCCACAGGCATGGCGTTTTCAAGTTCGTGTAAATTAGGCATGATGTCCCTCCTGGACGTGATTTTAAGGCATAAAAATAAAATTGTGTAAGCCGCAATCGCAAAAAATATGTCAAAGCGACAATTAATTTATATCATTATGCTAGTGACACGTCAAGGAATTTCTTGTACAATGGATAGAAGAAAGAGAGCGAATGGTGAATTAGAATGAAGAAAAAAGAACATGTTGTGAAAACGGTAAAACGCGGCAGCATTGCGGAAGAACTGGAGATCATGCCGGGAGATAAGGTACTGGCTGTCGATAATACCGAAATTGAGGATATTTTTGATTATCAGTTTCTGATTCAGGATACTTATATCGAGCTTCTGGTGGAAAAACCGGACGGTGAACAGTGGCTTTTGGAGATTGACAAGGAATTTGACGAAGACTTAGGGATAGAGTTTGAAAACGGATTGATGGACGAATACCGTCATTGCCATAATAAATGTATTTTCTGCTTTATTGACCAGATGCCAAAAGGAATGCGGGATACGCTGTATTTCAAGGATGACGATTCCAGACTTTCCTTTCTGCAGGGAAATTATGTGACACTGACGAATATGTCGGATCATGATATCGACAGGATCTGCAGGTATCACTTGTCACCGATCAATATTTCCTTCCAGACGATGAATCCGGAGCTTCGTTGTAAAATGCTGAACAACCGTTTCGCGGGCGAGGCTCTGAAAAAAGTGGATACGCTGAATGCCGCCGGAATCCGGATGAATGGACAGATTGTGCTTTGTAAGGGCGTAAATGACGGTAAGGAACTGGAATTCAGTATTCAGAAGCTGATGGAATACCTTCCGAATGTGGAGAGCGTATCGGTAGTGCCGGTGGGATTATCCAAATACCGCGAGGGACTCTATCCTTTGGAACCGTTTACCGCTGAGGATGCCGGTGAAGTCATAGATCTGATCGAAAAATATCAGAAAATCTGTATGGAAAAATACGGTACACACTTTATTCAGGCAAGTGACGAATGGTACATTCTGGCCGGCAGAGAGATGCCGGAAGAGGAACGGTACGACGGCTATCTGCAGCTGGAAAATGGTGTGGGAATGATCAGGCTTTTACTGGACGAGTTCCATGATGCGCTGAAGAGGCACAGACAGGAGAAAGCACAGGGAAGAGAACAGCTGCCATGGAAAGACGAAAGAGTGGTTTCCATTGCTACGGGCAAGCTCGCGTTTCCTTATATTAAGCAGATGGCAGAGGAACTGATAGGAGAGTATCCCGGACTTACCGTTCACGTATATGAGATCACCAACGAATTTTTCGGAGAGATGATCACCGTATCCGGACTGCTGACCGGACAGGATATTGAGAAGCAGTTAAAAGGGAAAGAACTGGGAGAAATATTGTATCTGCCCAGAAATGTCCTGCGAAGCGGTGCCGATCTGTTCCTGGATGATTACACGATGGCGGCTCTGGAAAAGTCTTTACAAGTGCCCGTGAATATTGTAAAATCAAGCGGATATGATCTTGTGGAAGCATTGCTCGGAATAGACGCTTCCGGACAAAAAGAATAGAAGAGTATTGCGTACAGTGTTTTTAGATGAGAAACGGAGGAAATTATGGCAAAGAGAAAAAGCAAGCCTATCGTTGCTGTGGTGGGACGTCCGAATGTCGGTAAGTCTACCCTGTTTAATGCATTGGCTGGCGAAAATATATCAATCGTAAAAGATACGCCCGGTATTACCAGAGACCGTATCTATGCGGATATCCACTGGCTGGATATGACATTTACCCTGATCGACACCGGCGGTATTGAACCGGACAGCAAAGATGTTATCTTATCACAGATGCGCGAACAGGCTGAGATTGCTATGGAGACCGCGGATGTGATCATTTTTCTGGTAGATGTAAAACAGGGACTGGTGGATGCGGATTCCAAGGTAGCGGATATGCTGCGTCGTTCCCATAAGCCGGTGGTGCTGGTGGTAAATAAGGTAGACAGCTTCCAGAAATATATGGCGGATGTCTATGAATTCTATAACCTGGGCATCGGTGATCCCCACCCGATCTCTGCAGTGAATCGTCTGGGCATCGGTGATATGCTGGAGGCTGTAACGGAATATTTTGATAAGGAGCAGGCAGAGGAAGAAGAGGATGACCGTACGCGTGTGGCAATCGTCGGAAAGCCGAATGTCGGCAAGTCTTCCCTGATCAACAAGCTGCTTGGAGAGAATCGTCTGATCGTCTCTGATATCGCCGGCACGACCAGAGATGCGGTGGATACCGAGATCACTTATAATGGCAAGGAATATGTCTTCATTGATACCGCGGGACTTCGCCGTAAGAATAAGATCAAAGAAGAACTGGAACGTTACATGATCGTCCGCACCGTCAGTGCGGTAGAGCGTGCAGAGGTCGTAGTACTCATGATCGATGCGGAAGAAGGCGTTACGGAGCAGGATGCGAAGATCGCCGGTATCGCCCATGAGAGAGGCAAAGCGACCATCATTGTAGTGAACAAATGGGATGCCATTGAAAAAGATGACAAGACGATTTACAAGTTCACTGAGAAAGTACGTAATACTTTATCCTTCATGCCTTATGCAGAGCTTTTGTTTGTCTCCGCGAAGACAGGACAGAGACTTCCCAAGCTGTTTGAGACCATTGATATGGTAAGTGAGAACCACGCACTGCGCGTGGCAACCGGTGTACTGAACGAGATCATGGCAGAGGCAGTGGCTATGCAGCAGCCGCCTTCCGATAAGGGTAAGAGACTTCGCCTGTACTATATTACCCAGGTAGCGGTAAAACCTCCTACCTTCGTGATCTTTGTAAATGATAAGGAGCTGATGCATTTCTCCTATACCAGATATATTGAGAATCAGATCAGAGAGACCTTTGGCTTCAAGGGAACTCCCCTCCGGTTCATCATCAGAGAACGAAAGGAAAAAGATCAATAATGGAACGTGTTATCTGTTTACTCATCGGTTATGTGTTCGGACTGTTTCAGACGGCATATTTTTATGGGAAAGCAAAAGGAATTGATATTCGTAAGTACGGAAGCGGCAATGCCGGAACGACGAATGCGTTGAGAGTACTGGGAACAAAGGCAGGGCTGATCGTGCTGGCAGGAGACTGCTTAAAGTGTATCATTGCCGTATGTATCACCAGAGCTTTATTCAGTACCGGACATCCGGAAAATATTTACCTGTTATGTCTCTATACCGGCGCAGGTGCCGTCATCGGACACAACTTCCCGTTTTATATGGGATTTAAGGGAGGAAAAGGCATTGCTGCCACGGCAGGACTGATCCTGTCCTTCCATCCGTATTTTATTGTAATGGGTGTGGTATTGTTCTTCGGCACTTTCCTGACGACACATTATGTGTCTTTAGGTTCGCTGTTAGTCTATGCCGGATTTATGATCCAGATGGTAGTCTGCGGACAGACGGGACTGTTTGGCGCAATGCCGCAGTCGCAGTTGTATGAAATGTATGCCATTACTGCATTTCTGACGATTATGGCATATTGGAAGCACAGACAGAATATTGTGCGTCTGATTCACGGTAATGAGAGAAAGACATATCTGTTTCAGAAAAACAGTGTGGAAGCAAATAATGCAGAAGCACAGAATGTAAATCCCGGGGAGGATAAATAAGCTATGGCAAAGGTATGTATCTTGGGCGGCGGAAGCTGGGGCATCGGCCTGTCAGCGGTATTACATAAGAATGGACATGAAGTGACTGTATGGTCTGCGGTTCCTGCGGAGATTCAGATGCTTCAGGAGAATCATGAACATAAGATGCTGCCGGGAGTAAAACTTCCCGAAGATATGATCTTCACGACAGATGACAGACAGGCCGTCGAAGGTAAAGACCTGTTGGTCATGGCGGTGGCAAGTTCCTATACCAGAAGCACGGCGCACAGGATCAGCAGCCTGGTAGCGCAGGGACAGAAAATTGTCAGTGTATCCAAGGGCATAGAAGAGCATACCCTGATGACCCAGGCACAGATTATCGAAGATGAGATTCCCCAGGCACAGGTAGCGGTATTGTCCGGACCGACGCACGCGGAGGAAGTCAGCCGTGGTATCCCCACGACGATCGTAGCGGGTTCTAAGAGTAAAAGCTGTGCGGAATATGTGCAGAATCTGTTCATGAACGAGGTGTTCCGTGTCTATACCAGCCCGGATGTACTGGGCATTGAACTGGGCGGTGCACTGAAAAATGTAGTGGCACTGGCTGCCGGTATCGCTGACGGACTGGGCTACGGAGATAACACGAAGGCTGCACTGATCACCAGAGGTATTACTGAGATCGCCAGACTTGGTACTGCCATGGGTGGTAATTTCGAGACCTTTTGCGGGCTGACCGGTATCGGAGATCTGATCGTGACCTGTGCCAGCATGCATTCCCGTAACCGCCGTGCCGGTATCCTGATTGGTCAGGGCAAGACCTACGAGGAAGCCATGAAGGAAGTACAGATGGTGGTAGAGGGTGTGTATTCCGCTAAAGCGGCCATGGAACTGTCGAAAAAATATGATGTTCAGCTGCCTATTATTGAGCAGGTAAATGAAGTGCTCTTTGATGGTAAGCCCGCGGATCAGGCGGTAAAAGAATTGATGCTTCGTGACAAGAAGCTGGAAGTATCCCACCTGCCCTGGCCGGAAGAATAAATCGTATTTTTGGTGTTGACAGAAAAACGCAAACTGGCTATAATAAGCTCATGTTTAACGCAAACATAGGATAAGAAGAATGCGATGAAGGGAAGAAGTACTGTTCCTCCACTTCTGACAGAGAGCAGCCGGCAGGTGAGAGGCACACAGAAGC
>CAKRRS010000045.1 GCA_934394665.1 uncultured Acetatifactor sp.
TATGGCCCAGTGGCTCAGTTGGTTAGAGCGTCGCCCTGTCACGGCGAAGGTCGTCGGTTCGAGTCCGATCTGGGTCGTTAAAGATTTTTATTAATCTTTATGGGGTCTTAGCTCAGCTGGGAGAGCATCTGCCTTACAAGCAGAGGGTCATAGGTTCGAGCCCTATAGGCCCCATTTTTATACTCAAAAATATGTGTCGTCTTTATGCAGTTGCATAGAGGCGTTTTTTATTTCTTTATTTAGTCCCCGTGCCGCATTGACGAACAACAAAAGAATCGCTATGATGGAGTAATACAAGTATCGGAAAGGTGGCAGGCACCATGGAACAACGTATTTTGCAATATCGGAAAAGTATTGATGCATGGCTGGAGAAAATGGAGCAGAGTGCACAGGTTTCACAGGAAATTTTGCGTGACAAGCTGGAAGAACATTTGACACAGATAAGTTTTTTCCAGCATGAGCGTTTGATTCATCTGATTGTGACAGTGACTTTTGCACTACTGGAGATGCTGGCAATTCTCTTGAGCGTGATTTCCGACAGTCTTTTCTCACTCTTACTTCCGGTGGTGATTCTGATTTTGCTTGTTCCGTATATTCGTCACTACTATATTTTGGAAAATGAAGTGCAGAAAATGTATGTGCAGTACGACAGAATACTTAGGCTTTATCGGATGGCAGAGAGTAGTGGTACCCTGGTACCTCATAAGTAGAAAAAGAAGAGATTTGGACGAAGGTACCAAATTAAAAAAGGAAGAGAAGAATAAGGGTAAAATATGGGGACAATGAGTAAGAAATGCAGCAGAATTGCCGGCATTCTGACAATGGCAGGAGTAATGCTTTTGCTTACCGGATGTAGTCAGACGCAGGAAGAAATCTATCAGATTCCGGAGGATAAAAAGCTTGTTATCTATACTTCGCATAAAGAGGATGTATACGAACCGATCATTAAAGAATTTGAAGAACGTACCGGTATTTTTGTAGAATTAAAGGCAGGAGATACGATAGCACTTTTTGATGAATTACAGCAGGACGAGCCGGGGACGTTTGATGTTATGTTTGGCGGTGGAATTGAAAGCTTTGAAGAATGCAGAGATTATTTTCAGCCATACACGGTCAGTGAGGCGGAACGGATTCAGGAGCAATATCGTGCAGAGGAAGATGTCTACACTCCTTTTTCTGTATTACCGACTGTTTTTATCTATAATAATAAGCTGGTTTATCCTGTAGCTGCGCCTAAGACCTGGGCAGAACTTCAGACAGATCGTTGGGAAGGGAAAATTGCATTTGCGGATCCAACAAAGTCGGGAAGCAGTTATACAGCACTTTGCACTATGCTGCAAGTACTGGATGAAGATGAGGAGACGATTTTGCGCAACTTCTGTGATACCTTGGATGGCAATATTTCTGCATCATCCGGGGAAGTATTGGAGGAAGTAAACGCAGGAACGAGGCTGGTGGGAATCACCAGTGAAGGTATGGCCAGGCAGAAAATCCTGGAAGGAGAGGACATTACTGTAATTTATCCGCAGGACGGAACCAGTGCGATTCCGGATGCAACTGCGATTGTAAAAGGATGCAGGCATCCGGAGAACGCAAAAGCTTTTTTGGAGTTTACGGTAAGTACGGATGTACAAAGACTTGTGGAAGAAAAATTTTTCCGCAGAACAGTTCGAAATGATATGGATGAATACGCAATTCAGGAAAAAAATAAGTTAAAGGCAATTGATTATGATATTCAATGGGCTGCACGGGAAAAAGAAAATATCCTGACTGCGTGGGAGAGACTACAAGAGGAAAACAGATGAAAAAATGGATAAAAAAGTCATTTCACAGACAACTGTTATTCTGTTTTGCTGTGGTAGCACTGTTCCCTTTGTTGCTGTTCGGCGTATCTCTCATTCAGACTATGGAGACGAAGATCAACAGTGATTATGAAAAAAGAGTGACAGAACAGGCAGAACAAATAGATGCCGGTGTGCTTCAGCTTTTTAAGAATTTTGAGGAAACAGTTGAAAGCATTAATGCGAACAGTAAAATAGTAGGGCAGATCAATGAAGAAGACTCCTGGTCAAAAAGTAAGATTTATCTGCAATTTTACCGGGAAGTGTCAGGGCTGCGGGAGTATGCGCAGGTTGACCTGTATGATAAAACCGGAAAATGTATTTATACCACGGCTCAGGGAAATGCCGGAACAGATTTGCCGGTCTACTGGGGCATTCTGAAGGCCGTCGAAGAAAGTGAAGAAAACCTGGTTCTGCGCAGGGCGGAGCCTAATGATAAAGACATTTTGATGTATGCTGCAGGGAAACTGCTTGGGAAGGAGAATACCTTAGAGGGCTACATCGTTATCGGCATGCGGGCGGAAAACTTTGAAAAACTGCTCTATGATAACGGAAACAGTAAGGCGGAAGTCGCCTTTTTAGATACCTATTGGCGAACGATTTTTGAAAGCGGTAATCTGCAGACTGACAAGATCAGAGAAGAACTGATGAAGGGACATAAGTTACTGGGGGGTTATCGCGCGGGAGAATTGTTGATAGAACCTTTGGGAAATACCGGATTATATACGGTAATGGCATGTCCAAGTGTATTTTCCACGGAAGTACTGAATTCCATGTACAGTGTACTTACCGTAATGCTGATCATCAGTATTTTATTGTGTGTAGGTGTGGCATCCCATGTAGGCAGAAATATGACGCGCCCTGTCGAACGGATGAATACTGCCATGCGTACTTTGCAGGAGGGAGACCTGACTGTAAGGATCGCTTCCGATAGAGAAGATGAGCTGGGGCAGATGTCAAGGAATTTTAATATCATGGCAAATGAACTGGAACAGAATATGCAGGAGAAGATAGAGAAGCAGAAAGAACTTAATGCGTCTTACATTGCCATGATGCAGGCGCAGCTGAACCCTCATTTTCTGTACAATACCCTGGATACCATGAAATGGGTGGCGAAGGCCAATCATATTCCGGAGATTGCGACCATGGCAGCCGGATTGGCCAAGATTCTGCGAACCAGTATCTCCAAGAGGCAGTTTATCTGTCTCAGGGAAGAACTGGAGCTGGTGAATTGCTATGTAGATATCCAAAAAATCCGTTTCAATGATAAGTTTTCCTATTCCGTGGAAATGGAAGAAGGACTGGAAGATTGTGTAATCCCGAAATTGATTATTCAGCCGATTGTAGAGAATTCAGTGTTACATGGATTAAAAGAGAGCGAAGAAGGAAACATCCATGTGCGGATTACAGGGAAGAACGGTGTACTCTGCATTGAGGTGACTGACGATGGCTGCGGAGCTCCGGATGATTTAATGGAGGCAATCAATCACAGGAGACAGGAGCAGCTTGTGGGACATATCGGAGTATCAAATGTTGACACCATTATCAGGCTGACTTACGGTGAGGAATACGGTATTTACATGGAAAAATCGGATGGAAATATACAAACTACAGAGGATGGTAAGGAATCCGGAGGTACCAGAGTGACATTGCGGCTGCCGGTCAGAAGAGAAAAAGCCTGAAAAGGAAGCAGCAAAGAGAATCATGCAAGAGAGTGATTCATAGGGGAAAGACGAAAAGGAAAGAAAAACAAAAGACATAGGGTGCAAAAGACAGGGAGGAATTGGGTTATGTACAAAGTAATTGTAATAGATGATGAAATGTTGGTGCGCCGGGGGATCGTGATGGAGACAGACTGGCAGGCACTGAACTGCGTGGTCGTGGCAGAAGCCGGTAACGGCGTTGAGGGGCTGGAAGCTGTGCGGAAATATCATCCGGATCTGTTGATCTGTGATATCCGTATGCCTAAAATGGACGGGATAGAGATGTTAAAAGAATTGCGCAGTGAAGGCAATGATGTCAGTGTGATTTTTTTAACCGCATACAGTGATTTTTCCTATGCACAGAGTGCCCTGAAGCTGTTTGCAAGTGATTATCTGTTGAAACCCTTCGGGGACGGAGAGCTGGAGCAGGCAGTGAATCATGCATTGGATAAACGTAAAAAGACACAGGAACGTGAGGAAAAGGCCGGCGATGATCAGCTTCCGGAGTTGGTACTGAACAAAGGCGACAAGAGCAAATATGTCATGGCCGCAGTGGATTATATTACCGAACATTATGGAAATCCTGATTTATGTGTGTCCGAGATCGCAGAACATGTGGGAATCAGCGAGGGACATTTAAGTCATACCTTCAAAAAGGAGACGGATTATACGGTGGCGGCTTATATTACCAGAGTGCGGATGCGGACAGCCATGAAATTATTAAATGACTGCAGAAATAAAGTCTATGAGGTGGCAGAGCAGGTGGGATATCGTGATATTGCACATTTTTCCAGCAGCTTTAAGCGGATTGTCGGTGTAACGCCTTCGGAATATCAAGACAGAAGCCTGGAGAGATAACAGATTGCACAAACAAATTGAGAAAATGGCAGAAATATTATACATAATATCAGAAATATTAAAATAATAACAGTTTTACCTTATACAAATTGCTGAACTCCAAACGTATAATAGAATCATCAGAACGGAAGTGACAGACATACCTATTACAGAAATGTCAGTCACAAAGTTACAGGAAAACGTTATACGAAAAGGGAGGACAGCGTATGAAGAAAAGAGTAGTATCATTATTGATGATCTGTGCACTGAGCGTTGGGATGTTAGCCGGATGCGGCAACAGCAATACTGATCAGAATCAGGCGACAGGAAGCGCAGACAACACACAGACAGCCGGAACCGAGACGGTGGCAGAGAGCAAGACACCGGAAGTGACGGACGACGCAAATCTTACAGCTACACAGCAGATCATTAAGCAGGCGGAGGGAATGACCCTGGAAGAACTGGCACAGAAAGCCATCGAGGAATCCAACGGCAAGACCTTCTACGGTGTGGGTAACTCCAGCCGCGGTAAAGCAGCATTACCCCTGTTTATTGAGTATCTGCAGTCTATCGATCCTTCTTACAGCATGGAATTCGACTGGCAGCAGCCCAAGAACAACAAGATTTTCGAGCAGCTGACCGCAGATTCCCTGAAACCGGAAGGAACCTTCGCAATGACTCTGATCCAGGATGGTAATCAGATCGAATCCAAGATGACACAGACCGGAATACTGGATACCTTTATTCCTAAAGAATGGGCAGAAGCCAACGGAACCACTCCCGACGCAGTGGACGGTTACCTTGCATTACAGACCTTGAATAAAGTATTCGAATATAACTGCACCGGCAGCAAAGTATATGACAACTGCTGGGACTTCGTGGCAGAAGATACCCATGCACTGTTCATGGATATTGATTCCGAAGTTGTAGGTAAGAACTTCCTGTACATGCTGACCGAAGACAAATATGCAGCCATGTTAAAGGATGCCTTTAATGCATTACCCGCTGATGAACAGGCTTATTTCCAGCCCACGATCGATGAGATGGAATCCGAAGCAAATGATTTAGGCTTAGGCGCTGATGGTAAATATGCCCTGGCATGGATCAAACTCTGGGTAGGCAGCTACAATGCCCAGACCGATGACGGTCCTATCTGTAATACCCTGGTATCTGATTCCGCAACCGATCAGTGTGGACTGTTAGTATACAGTAAACTGCGTTCCGTAGAAGAATCCGCAGGTGTATCTGTGAACAATATCAAGGTAGCCGCTTATCAGGATGGCTATAAGGGAATCGGTGGCTACGGTTACTGTCATTACTTGTTCGTTACCGATAACAGCCCTCTGCCCTGGACAGCATGTGCCTTTATTGCATACATGACCTGTACCGAAGACGGTTTCAGCGCATGGGGCAAAGATATGGGCGGGTATTCTGCAAACCCTGAAGTTGCCAAAGCAATCGAAGCTACTTATCAGCACAGCACCGGCGGTAACGATGAGAACGGTAATGTGGTATATGAGAGCAAGAACGACAGAGGCTTTGACTGGTGGTCTACCGACGGTGAACTGGTACTGGAAGATCCTGAGTATTGCGCATCCGTATCCTTCACGGTAGGAAGCTGGATCGAACTGTTGCCGAAGTATACTGCAGAATGATAGAACGCATCTAATGTTACAAACATTGCCGCGGAGGTGAAAGCAGAACTTTCTCTCCGCGGTAATGCACTACAGGACATAAGCTTGTATTGGGAAGAGAGGTTAACCATGAATCAGAGTGCCGCAAAAAAAACAAGCAAGATGGTGATTGTTCTGAACAAGATCAAGACGTATTTCTCCAAGCCACAAAATATCATTCTGCTTCTGTTTGGTATCGTACTTACTTTTACCACAGTGGCACCGATCGTGGCAATCGTCGAGGATACCTTCAAGATCCATCCGGGCACCATCGATGCACATCTTACCGGAAAGGCAGGCGGGTATTCCGTTGCCAACTATGTGGATCTGTTCACCAGTAAACTGGCGAGAACAAATCTGTGGACACCGCTGTTAAATACCGTGCTTCTGGCAGTCTTTACCTGCCTGATCTCCATTTTGTTCGGCGGTTTGTTCGCATTCTTAATTACGAGAACCAATTTAAAATGTAAAAAATATTTAAGCTCCATTTTTATTTTTCCCTACATCATGCCACAGTGGACACTGGCTGTGGTATGGCAGAACGTGTTTAACAGTAACGCAGTTACCGGAACCTCCAACGGACTGCTGGCATCCCTCTTTGGAATTGCTTTTCCGAAGTGGTGGTGTCTGGGACTGTTCCCCAGTGCGGTAGTGTTGGGATTACATTATGCCCCCTTCGCCTACATCCTGATCGGCGGTATCTTCCGTAACATGGATGCCAATCTGGAGGAAGCGGCAACCATCCTGGATACGCCGAAGTGGAAGACCATGTTCCGCATTACCTTACCCATGGTAAAGCCGGCGATTCTTTCCACGATCCTGCTGGTATTCGGAAGCGCCATGGGAAGTTATCCCGTACCTCATTATCTGGGGCTGACTACTCTGTCCACCAAGTACATCTCCATGAACTCCAAGTATACCGGGGAAGCCAGTATTCTTGCCATCATCATGATGATCTTCGGTGTGGCGATCCTGTTAATGAACCAGATGAGCTTAAAGAGCCGTAAGAATTATACGACGGTTACCGGTAAATCCGGACAGATCTCCAAGATCAACTTAGGAAAAATCGGGAAATATTTGATCGCAGTCATCCTGATCGTTATCACCTTCTTCACCAGTATTTTCCCGATCCTGTCCTTCGCACTGGAGACTTTCCTGCCGAATCCGGGAGATTACAGTTTCCTGTATACCATGGATTCCAGTGCGCTGACCACCAAGTGGTGGCTGACGGATAACAACGGAGCCGGTGCTCTGTACGGACAGCCCGGTATCCTCCACAATCCGTTGATCTGGAGAGCATTCAAGGGAACGATGTTAGTGGCTGTATGCTGTGCTCTGATCGCAGGTACTATCGGTACCCTGATCGGTTATGCAGTATCCAAGAACCGGAGAAGCAAGTGGGCGAATTACGTCAACGGTGTGGCATTCCTGCCGTACCTGATGCCGTCCCTGGCAGTGGGCGCAGCGTTCTTCATCCTGTTCTCCAATGACAAGATCAACCTGTTCAACACTTACACGCTGTTGATCATCGCAGGCGTGATCAAGTACATTCCCTTCGCCAGCAGAAGTGCACTGAACTCCATGCTGCAGCTGTCGGGAGAGATCGAGGAAGCGGCCATCATCCAGGATATTCCTTGGCACAAGAGAATGCTGCGGATCATCATTCCGATCCAGAAGTCGTCTATCATCAACGGATATATGCTTCCGTTCATGACCTGTTTAAGAGAGCTGTCCTTGTTCCTGCTGTTATGTACGCAGGGCTTCATCCTCTCTACAACACTGGATTATTTCGATGAGATGGGACTGTATGCATTTTCCAGCGCCATCAATCTGATCCTGATCGTAACGATCCTGATCTTTAACACTTTGGTAAATAAACTGACCGGGTCCAGCCTGGATGAAGGTATCGGAGGTAAATAATTATGCCGGAAATTAAATTAACACATGTTACAAAACGTTGGGGAAAATTCTATGCGGTAGATGATCTGAGTCTGGATATGGAGGACAATTCCTTTATCACTCTGCTTGGTCCCTCCGGTTGCGGCAAGACCACTACCTTACGTATGATCGCCGGTCTGGAGACCCCTACCAGTGGGCAGATCAAGATCGGAGACCGTGTGGTGTTCGACAGTGAGGCGGGAATCAATGTTCCGGCCAATAAGAGAAAGGTCGGATTTCTGTTCCAGAACTATGCACTGTGGCCGAATATGACGGTATATCAGAATATTTCTTTCGGACTGGGCAATATCAAGGAAGAACTTCCCGTGATCGATGAGGAAGCCAGAGCTTTAAAAAGCATGATCAAGGCACTGGAGAATCCGGGAGAACTGGTAAAACTCATTGAGGAATGTAGAGATAAAAAGGGGAAATTAGACCTGGATATGGTCTATCTGAAGCTGATCGATAATTACACCATTTCTATCTATACTGCAAAGGAACTGTATAATTACAAGCTCCATGAGGCAGCAGACAAAGAAAGTGCCGCAAAGCAAAAGAAGCAGGAACTGACTGCAAAATGGGACAGCATCCTGGCAGGTCATAAGGAAAAAGGGGAAGAGCTTAACGAGAAATTCGAAGTCGTATCCGGTGGCAAGGTAGTAACCAAGGTCAGAAAATATTCCAAGGAAGAGATTGACCTGGCAGTACGCAGAGTATCCCGTATCGTTAAGATTGGCATGTTCATGAATCGTTATCCTGCAGAACTGTCCGGTGGACAGCAGCAGAGAGTTGCCATTGCCAGAACACTGGCACCGGAACCCCAGGTATTGTTCATGGATGAGCCGCTGTCTAACCTGGATGCGAAACTTCGTCTGGAAATGAGATATGAGTTACAGCGTCTGCATGTGGAGACCGGAAGCACCTTCGTATATGTAACGCATGACCAGATGGAAGCTATGACATTGGCAACGAAGATCTGCCTGATCAACAACGGTGTGTTGCAGCAGTATGAAGCACCGTTGACCGTGTACAGCAGACCCAACAACCTGTTTGTGGCTGATTTTGTAGGGAATCCTTCCATTAATTTTATTGAAGCCAAGGGTGTGCAGAATGAAAACGGCAGTCTGGATGTGACGATCTTAGACGGTAGAAAGACAAAGTTTGTTCCGAAAGAAGATCTGGATCTGCTAAGATGGTTCGCAGAGAGAGATAAGAACGAAGCCGATGAGGCAGCCCGTCACAAAGAGAAAATGCAGGATAAAAAAGCTGTGGAGAAATCCAACAAGGATGAAGTCTTCAAGTATCATATTGCCAGAGTGAACGAAGATGATTATGCACTGCAGGAAGCTCCTGTGATCACCAATGAGGATTTTGTCATCGGTGTACGTCCCGAAGCCCTGCAATTACACGATGGCGCAGGACTGGACGGCGTGATCTACGGTGCCATGCCCACGGGTATGGAATCCACGATCAAGCTTCGTATCGGTGATTTCCTGCTGACCGGTGTAGTATTTGGAAATACAGCATACAAGATCGGACAGGAAGTGAAATTCGAAGTTGGCGGAGAGGATATCCTGCTCTTTGACAGGAAGTCAGGCAGACTGATTACGGCAGGCAGTCTGCATGTGTAGGAAAAAATATCAGGGAATCATATTTGATCTGGATGGTGTCATTTGCCATACGGACCGGTATCATTTCCTGGCATGGAAACAGATAGCGGATCAACTCGGAATTCATTTTGATGACCGGATCAATGACCGGATGCGGGGGGTGAGCCGTATGGACAGTCTGGAGATTTTGCTGGAAGAATATCACGGTGAACCGCTCACCGCAGCGCAAAAAGCAGCACTTGCGGAAAAGAAGAACCAATTATATGTAGGTCTGCTGCAAAATATGGGCGAGGCGGATTTGTCCGAAGAAGTCCGGAAGACTATGGATACGCTGCGAAGCCGCGGACGAAAACTGGCAATAGGATCTTCCAGCAAAAACACAAAACTGATCTTAAAAAGGCTTGGGCTTACCGGATATTTCGATGCCGTCAGCGACGGAACCAATATTACAAGGTCAAAACCGGACCCGGAAGTGTTTCTGTGTGCAGCACAGTACCTGGGGCTGCCCCCGGAAAAGTGCCTGGTGGTGGAAGATGCAAAAGCCGGTATTCTGGCAGCAAAAGCGGGAGGTTTTGACAGTGCAGGATTAGGGGAAGCAGCAACATCTGCTTTCGTAACATACCCCTTGCAAAGCTTTTCGGATTTACTGAAACTGGACGGAAACAGGTAGTTAAAAAGCGTATCGGGAAATGAGACTGAATGTCTCATTGCCGATACGTTTTTGTTGTATTCGAACAGAGATTCGTATATAATAAAAGTGTCTGCAAATGCAGATCCGTACGACATTGTTTTAAGATATTTTGTAACTATTCAGAGCCAGGGTAATTTTCATAAAGAGCGAATCATGTGCGCATGAATGAGAATATTTTAAGACATATACTACAAAGATAATACAGGAGGCAGCAATATGAAAATCATCCATTGTGCGGATATCCATCTGGATTCCAAAATGAGTGCAAATCTGACCAAAGAAAAAGCGAGAGAACGCAAGACGGAATTGCTGACCACCTTTCAGAATATGGTTGCATACGGCGCAGAGCAGGGCGTGACGGCGATCATAATCGCAGGAGATCTGTTCGATACGAAAAACGTATCCGCTACTGCCCGGAATGTGGTAAAAAATTTAATCCAGGGACACCCGGAAATAGCCTTTTATTATCTACAGGGGAATCACGATGAAGGAAGTTTTACTTCCGGTCTTTCAGAAATCCCGGAGAATCTTCATCTATTCGGAAATAACTGGACAAGTTATGAACTTTCAGGGACGGAAGGCGCTTCCGGTAGGAGCGTTGCAATTACGGGAGTGGAGCTGACACCGGAAAACAGCGGAAGCATCTATCATACACTGTCTCTGGATGCGGATCAATGTAACATTGTAGTCCTGCATGGGCAGGAATCGGAATACAGCGCGAGAGATAAGGCGGAAATCGTTCATCTGACAGCATTGAAAAATAAGGGAATTGATTATCTTGCCCTGGGACACATCCACAGCTATAAACAGGAGCGTCTGGATGCGAGAGGTGTCTATTGTTATCCCGGATGTCTGGAGGGCAGAGGGTTTGACGAGTGCGGAGAGCATGGCTTCGTGATGCTTGATATTGATGAGACATCCGGCACGATCCACAGTACTTTTATTCCGTTTGCGTCCCGGAATCTCTATACCATTCCGGTGGATATTACGGGGTGTGAATCCACGACGGAGATCCTGAAGCGAATGAAGCATGAGACGAACCAAAAGGATTATCCGGAGAAAAGTCTGATCAAGTATGAACTGGTCGGGAAAATAGATGTGGAAAGTGAAAAGGATATGGATTTCCTGTTACATCAGTTTAATAACCTCTTTTATTATGTGAAGATCAAGGACAGCTCGGAGTACCTGGTGGATTATGCTGCTTTTGCAAAGGATAAGTCCTTAAAAGGAGAATTTATCCGTACGGTTATGGGCAGAGAGGATCTGTCGGAAGAGGATAAGGCGACAGTGATACATTATGGATTGCAGGCACTGGCCGGAGAGGAGATCCTGGACGCATGAAGCTGATCAAATGTCACATTGAGAATTTTGGAAAACTAAGTGATTTTACATATGACTTTACAGATGGCTGCAACACCGTCTGTGAGGAAAACGGCTGGGGAAAAAGCACACTGGCAGCATTCTTACGTGTTATGCTGTTCGGATTCCGGAATGAAGGGAAGAGAGACCCGCTGGAAAATGAGAGGAAGAGATACAGTCCATGGCAAAAGGGTGTCTATGGAGGAGAACTGCAATTCGAAAGTGAAGGAAAGCAATATTCTGTCCGCAGAACCTTCGGAAGTAAAAGCGCAGAAGATGAATTTCAACTGACAGATACGAAAACAAATCTTCCGTGTAGTGATTTTACACAAAATCTGGGAGAAGAGTTGTTCCGGATCGACGCAGGATCCTTTGAACGGACGATTTTTATCTCACAGAATGACTGCGAGACCTTTGTTACGGACGGTATCAATGCCAAAATCGGGAATCTGGCGGAGAACACGGATGATATCAATAATTTTGAGACCGCGGACAAACGATTGAATGATCTGCTGAACAGTATGTCTCCCACGCGTAAGACCGGATCGCTCCGTCAGAGCAAGGACCGCATTACGGAACTGAAGACGCAGATTCGTAACGGGCAGGAGATACAGAACACGATGGAAAGCATTGATGCCCGGAAAAAGGCAGCAATCGAGGAACGGGAAAAGCTTTCTGCGGAACTGACAGAACTGCAGGAGAGACAAAAGAAGCTGGGAATCTATAAGGACCAGCAGGCGAAAAAAGAGAAGTACCTGGATCTGCGCGCCAAAATGGCACAGAGACAGCAGACTTTAAAAGAAGCGGAAAGCTATTTTAACGGCGTGGTACCGAGGGAGGACGAATTACGCGAAAAAACTGCCGCCTGTAATGAGGGGATCTCTGTACGCAAGGCAATGGAAATCTATTGTCTGACAGAGGAAGAACAGGCACAGTGTAAAGATAATTTTCCCATGGCGGACAATGCGCAGCTGGAAGAAAAATATGCCGTGGCACAAGAACTTGAGAGCCTGGAAAGTACGACAAGAAAAAATGCCCTGTCAGGGGAAGAGAGCAGACGGTTAGAGGAGCTTTCCGGATATTTTGCGGAAGGAATGCCGCAGGAGGCGGAGATCGACAGTGTAAAAAATGCCTGGACGAACTGCAATGAAGGAAAAAGTCTTCTGCAGGCGAAAGAAATACAGAGGAAAACTCTGCAATCCATACAGGCACAGGAAGATGCCAGATGCTTACGGGAACAGGAAGAAGCAGGTAAAAGGAAAAAATTGCTGTTACTTTTGGGCATTCTTTTATCGCTTGGCGGTTTTGCCGTGATCCTGTTGGGACAGGGCGTGATTGGCGGAGTCCTGATCGTACTGGGAATCGCAGCTGTGGCAGCGGCACTGTTGTTTACAGCAGGCAGAGCTAAAGTCCAAACGGGAGAAAATACAGAGCTTTCCCGTTTGGAACAGGAAATGGAAGCACTTGAGGCACAGATCCGCATAGAGGAAGGCCAGATTGGGGATTTCTGCACTCGTTGGGGACTTCGGGAAGGACTGGAACTGACCTCCTGGCTTGTGGAACTGCAGAATAAGCGAAGAGATTACGAGGCACTTTTGGAGCGGCAGAAGCAGGCCGGATCGGATGAAAAGACGGCAAGAATTGCCGTACTGCAGAAAGATTTGCAGCAGTTTTTGGCAGAATACGGGGAAGTACCGGAGACAGCAAATTATCTTGCAGCCTTGCATGAACTGGCTGGTAAATACAGACAGAGACAGCTTTTACTGGAAAAGCAAAAGAAATATTTACAGCAAAAACAGAAATACGAAGCGCTGGAAGAACAGGTAAAAGACTATCTAATGTCGTTGCAGCTGATTCCGGAGGAGCACCCGGAAGAACAGCTGGCCGAACTGGAAAGTCATAGAAAGGATTATGAGAAGGAGTTACAGGAATATCGGAGAAGCGAGCAGGAGATAAAAGCGTTTGAAGCGAAAGAGGACATTCCGGCACTTCTGGCACTGAAAATCCCGGAGGGAGAGGAATCACTGGAAAGTCTGGCAGATGAAATGCAGGTTCTTTCGGAGCGTATGGAAGAACGTTTTCAGACCATTGACAGCTATCAGAAACAACTTTCCGACTTACAGGAATCCTGGGATACTGTGGAAAATATGCAGGAAGAGCTGGAAGCGCTGCAGGAGAAGACAGAGGAAGGACTCAAACAATATGAATTGCTTGGAATGACAAAAAATCTGTTGGAACAGGCAAAGAGCTCGTTCACTGCGAAATATACAGAACCTGTCATGCAGGGGTTCCGGAAATATTACAGGATACTCACGGGAACGGAATGCGGAAATTATCAGATGGATGCCAATACCAGATTACAGGTGGTCGAAGGCAATATGCCCAGAGACATTGGATACCTGAGTCTGGGCAACCGTGACCTGATTGGTATCTGTATGAGACTTGCTTTGGTGGAAGCCATGTATGAGGAACAGAAGCCGTTTTTGATTCTGGATGACCCTTTTGTAAATCTGGATGAAAACCGGACAAAAGGTGCAATACGGTTCCTGGCGGAGATCGCGAAAGAATATCAGGTGATTTATTTTACCTGTCACGGAAGCAGGGGATAAGGGAAGGCTGTAGTTTATATTTGTAGAATCAACCGATTCTGAAAAATCAGACGGTACAGATAAGAGATATACATAGACTACAAAAGAGAAAGGGGTACTTGTATATGGGAAGAGGTAAAACAGGAAACTTTCGGAAGGCAGCGGCAATTCTGCTGGGGTGTGCACTTCTGACAGGCTGTGGCAGTACCGGAGAAGTGGACGATTATGCTACAAACATCGGATATGAGGCAAGAGGTGGCAATGGGACTACGCAGGTGGTGCAGTCGGAAAGCGGTAGCAGCGCAACAACACAGACTGCAGGGATTCCAAAGGAGGAGATCAAGGTAGGAGTATTGCATCTGTCGGATCCGGCGGATGGAAGCGGCTATACGTACACGCATGATCTGGGAATTCAGGGAATGCAGCAGAATCTGGGACTGTCCGATGACCAGATCGTCCGTAAGATCAATGTCAATGACGGTGATGCAGAGGCTACCAGACAGGCAATCCGGGAATGCATTGATGAGGGCTGCAATATTATCTTCACCACCAGCTGGGGTTATATGGAGACGACAGCAGAGATGGCAGAGGAATACCCGAATGTGTATTTTTCCCATGGCACGGGATACTTAAGCAATGGCAAGAACTTCAACAACTATTTCGGAAGAATCTATCAGGCAAGATACCTGAGCGGTATCGTGGCGGGAATGAACACCACCTCCAACAAGATCGGCTATGTGGCAGCCATGGATTCCTCAAATTCAGAGGTGACCGGCGGCATTGATGCCTTTGCACTGGGAATCTATTCGGTGAATCCGGACGCAAAGGTATACGTAAAGGTGACAAACAGCTGGTACGATCCGGAAGGGGAAAAAGCAGCAGCCCAGGCGCTTCTCGACATGGGCTGTGATGTGATTGCACAGCATTGTGATACCGTATATCCCCAGACACTGGCACAGGAAAAGGGTGTGTACAGCATTGGCTACAATTCCGATATGAGCAAGGATGCACCTCAGTCCTGTCTGTGCAGTGTTATCTGGAACTGGAGTGCCTATTATACAGCAGCGGTTCAGAGCATTATCGATGGCAGCTGGGACGGCAGCAATTACTACGGCGGTATGAGCGAGAATCTGGTGGGCATTACCAGTCTGGCGGATTTCTGTGTGGACGGAACCCAGGAGAAGGTAGAGGAAGCCAAGAAACAGATACTATCCGGAGAAAACGGGGTATTTGACGGTGTGATCGAGACCAATACGGGAGAGACTGTGGGCAAAGAAGGAACAACGCTGGATGATGCAACGATCACCGGAGGTATCAACTGGTATTTCAAGACCGTATCTGTGGTAGAATAGGGGGCATTTTCATGAGTATACAAAAAAAGATTCTGTCAATGACCATCGGACCGGTAGTATTGCTGGGACTGTTATCTATTTTTTTTATGCTGACGACGGTACGCAGTTCCATGATGGAGGAAATCGAAGAAGGACTGAAGGGAACGGCTGCGGCAACGCTGGCAGCGTATGACCAGAACACCGGTGACTATATGGAATCCAGTAATGGCGACATCTGGAAAGGCAGCTATAATATCTCCCGTTCTGAGAGCCTGGTGGATCGTATCAGGGATAACACCGGAATGGATGTGACTTTTTTCTATGGGGACCGCCGCATCATGACTTCTGCTCTGGACAGTAACGGAGATCGGATCCTGAATTCTCCGGCGGGAGACAGGATCGTGGAGAAGGTATTACAGAACGGAGAAGAGTATTTCAGCAGTGCGGTATCTCTGGACGGAGTTATGAATTACGGCTATTTCATGCCGGTCTATCAGAACGACTCTACGGAGATCATTGGCATGGTATTCGTGGGTACGAATAAAGAGGACAAGGATGCCGTGGTGAACGGCATGATCTTTGGCATCGGTGCAGCTGTATGTGTGGCGATGATCCTGTGTATGGGCGTGGGACTGAAGCTGGCCACTTCCATCAGCCGGAATATTAAGAAGAGTATCGGTATCATGGGGAAGGTCGCAGAGGGTGATCTGACCGTCTGGGTCGATGACAAGATGTTAAAGCGGAAGGATGAGATCGGAGATCTGTCCCGGGTTACCGTAAAACTGAAGGATACTCTGAAGGGTATCCTGAAAGGAATCTCCCAGAATTCCGCAAGTCTGCTGGAGGCTTCCAGGGCGCTGGGAAATGCGGCAGACACTACCAACGGTACCATGAACGAAGTACAGAACGCTGTAAGTCAGGTGGTAGCAAATTCTACGGAGCAGTCGAAGAATTCCGAGAGTACTTCCGAGAATATGCGGATCATGGGAGAGCATATCACAGAGACATCCACAGAAGTGGATACGTTGAACCAAAATGCAGCTTCCATGCAGAAGTCCAGTAAGAAGACGGCGGATACTCTGGCAAAGCTGTGCAACATTAATGAAGAAGTGGAACGAATCATCGGCGAGGTCAAGGAGCAGACAGACAGAACCAATGCCTCCATTCAGAAAATCAATGCAGCGATGGAGTTTATTACATCAATCGCGGAAGAGACGAATCTGTTAAGCCTGAATGCTTCCATTGAGGCGGCAAGAGCCGGAGAGAGCGGAAGAGGATTCGCCGTAGTGGCAGACCAGATCAAGAAACTGGCCGAACAGTCCAACCAGTCCGGTCGTGAGATCGAAGAGACTACGAAAGCCTTGATGGAAGATTCCGCCCGTGAAATGGAGATCATGCAGCGGATGCAGGAGATCATCATCGAACAAAGCGGAAGTATGCAGGAGACCAGAACCAACGTATCGGAAGTATTAAAAGAAATCGAGGATTCCATGCAGAGCATCCTGCAGATCAGAGAGAGTACCGGCAGACTGGCCGAGTCCCGTGGAGAAGTCATGGAGGCTGTGGAGCAGCTTTCGCAGATTGCGCATGACAATGTAGATAGTACGCAGCAGACCTATACCGAGACACAGGAGGTTCTGGATACTTTCCGACAGGTCTATGACAGTGCGGAGCAGCTGAAGAAGATTGCGGACGAACTGGCGGAGAGCATGCAGTATTTCAAGATGGAATAATACCATGTAATGATACCGGGGGAAAGTTCAAAACCCAGATGAGCTTGCGCATAAGTAATTGGCGGCTTTCCAATGATATCATGGAATGAAAAATTATGGGAATAGAAAAAGAGATGGAAATTGTCGAACCTTTACAGGGAAACCATTCCATCTCTTTTTCATAAGAATCATTAAGTATCCGGCTATTCTTCTTCGCCGTCTGTATCCTGGCTCCCGGCAGCCCGTACGGCAATGCCGTTGACTTCGATATTACCGTCCAGTTCGATGACGAGGCACTGTCTGCCGTCGATCAGTTTTGTGTTGACGAGATCTGTGCGCTCAGGATTGACCTTGATGACCACATCCGGTGTCTTTACCTCAAAACTGTGGGGATTGTAGACATTGCTCATCATGAGAGCCGTGTTCTCTCCGGCAGTCTCGTCAAAACACTGATCGAAGACGTCCATGCGGTCGTTCGCTACACCGCTGCTGGCGAAGATCGTTTTCACTTCATTTTTATCCAGCATGACAGGTTCGGGATCTTCCTTATGCTCCTGGGCAATCTCGCTCATTTTTTCATGAATGTTCTTTACTACTTCAATGGCACAGGTATCGCCTAATGTCTCCTCCACCAGTGACTGAAAGGTTTCCTTCTGACCGCCTGCGGACAGAGGAAGAGGACAGCCTAACATCAGATCCACGAAGTTCTCCTTTAATTCCTCCGCATCCTTGGAATAGTACAGAGTGCTGTGCAGATCGGTACTCCGGTCATTGAAAGCGGGGAACAGAAAAGCAGCATCCGGCATGCCTACCACCCAGTCCCGGATGCGGTTCTGGAAGGTGTTTTCCACAGCATTGTAGCTTAAGCCCGGCTTGGACAGGTCCACAGGACAGATGCAGGTAAGGATATACTCATAGACTTCATCGGAAGCATCCTCCATCTCAATACCGTCTCTGGTGCGTCCCGGTACATCGTAGGCATCGTGGATCAGCAGGATCAGATAATTGCCCACATATTCATAAGACTCGATGATACGGTCGTAGAACTGCTCAAGCAATGTATCGTCCTTCAGACGGCTGTCTCTGAGACGCAGCAGGAATTCCTGTGTGCCGCCCTCCGTTTCACTCTTTAACGGGAACTCCAGATTCAGCAGATTCTTGCCGATGGTGCCGGACAGACTCTTACGTAGAATCTCGAAGTATTTGAACATTTCCTCTTCCGGCAGAGCTAAGAATGCCTGCTTTAATTCCGTCTTTTTATTCTTTTCACCATCCACATAACATCCGCAGATTCTTGTGATGGAGCAGTTTTTCGGGGTGAACAGCTTCTTGATTTCGCTGATTTCCTGTTTTGTCATGGGAGTACCTTCTTTCGATTTGATGATATCAGTATAGTATAAAAAACGTGATGGGACAAGTGCTGCTAAAATACTCATTGTTTTTTTTCATTAAGAAAGCATATAATGATTAACAGATAAGGAATTGATTATTGGGAGAGTTCCTGCCATATAAGTGGAAGATTTTAAACTCGGGAGAGCTCCTGCCATATAAGTGGAGAATCTTAAATTCTGAGAGAGCAGATAGTAAAATATTTGCTCTCTTTTTGTTTTATACCGAAGAAAGGAAGTATAATGGAAGAATTCAAATTGTACAGTATTTCGGATGAATATGTGGAATGGCTTCGAGAGGATTTCCCAAATGTATATTCCAACAAAGTGAATGCAAGGAGATAAGCAGAAAGCAATGAATGATATGACTGCGGAATATGTGAAATCGGCATTGGACTACCGGGCATTAGAATACAGATGTGATTTATTTGAGCAAAAGAGTAGCAGGTTATAGAATTTTTAGAAATCCTTCATTTTACTATAATTGTTTTCTGACAAATAAGGTGTTATTATAACATCATCAAGAAAAGCCAATCACCACAGGCGAAGCAAAGTGGATGATCCGGAGACGATTTTCACCGCCCCCGCGCTGGCCGAAAAGAAAGAGGCGCGTTAGTATGGAACAACATGATTTGGGTAAGATTCAGAAATTAAAAGAGAAAGGAAAATCCGACAAGATCATCAAATACTTAAGTTCGTCAGATGATACCGTGGTGGTAGCTGCTTTGGATGCATTAAGCCAGATTAAGGATGAGGACAGTGTCAACAGCATTGCCCACATGATCGACAATCCGGATGCAAAGATCCGTATCGAAGCAGCCAAGGCACTGGGCAGCATCGGCACCGAATATGCCAAGACGTATCTGCTGCACAGACTGAATGCAGAACAGGATGATACAGTGAAGGAAGGCATCAAAGAAGCTCTTCACACCCTGGCAGAGCATCATTAATTAAATTTGCTTTACTCGTAGTTTTTCTACTTATACATTTTCCCTCTTATTGGCGTCCGGTTCATTCCGGGCGCCTTTTTACGCCCTTTAGCCTGCGAAATTTGGAAAAATCTTGCGACGGGTTCTGCTTGAAGCTACAGTGCATATCTATTTATAATAGAACGGTACGTGAAAAAAGTAGTTTTGTAGTCATGGAGGTAGTTTAATGGAAAAATTGAACATTACAACTACAAAGGATAATGAAAAAGTATACAAAATTCTGGGGGATCTGATGAATGCCAACAAGGAATTCCAAATTATGATCACGGTTCCTTCTACGAAAAACGCCAAAGACGGTGTCGAAAAGGTGACAGAAAAGAAGGAGCAGACCCCGGAAGTCATCCATGACCTGGAAAAGGATGTTACGGATATGATCCACGAGATCGGTGTACCCGCACATATTAAAGGGTATCAGTACTTAAGGGAAGCCATTATGATGTCGGTTGAGGATCCGACGATGATCAGCTCCATCACGAAGATCCTCTACCCTACCATCGCCAAGCGTTTCCAGACCACACCCAGCCGCGTGGAGCGTGCCATCCGTCATGCTATCGAGGTGGCATGGAGCAGAGGACGCATGGAGACGCTGGAAGCCATGTTCGGATACACGATTGATACGGGGAAGGGCAAACCGACGAACTCGGAATTTATTGCATTGATCGCGGACCGGATAAGGCTTTCTTACAGAAATTGATCGTTGCCCTCTTTTCTATGAATGGCAAACATGGTATAATGGACGCATGTAATGAGCTGCGCTGAAACCACATGAGTCTATGGATTCGCGGCGCATTGCAAAATCGCGTATTAGGAAATTCAAGCCATAGCATATGTGGAGGGTTTACATGAAAAAAATTCTTTTTGCCGCATCGGAAGGCGTACCTTTTATCAAGACCGGAGG
>CAKRRS010000046.1 GCA_934394665.1 uncultured Acetatifactor sp.
AGCTGACCGTAAACAGACGCCGGCACTTAGCGGGCGTACTTTGGCCGCTTACGTGCCGCTGCGCTCTGTTTCCGAGCGGAAGCGATGTCAGCGTTTCTTATATGCAACCTGGGCTACGTGGCATGAAACAGTTCACTAACTTGCCATTTCATGAATATCCAAATCAGTTCTCTTTTGCAAAATATTCCTTCGTCAGCTTCACAACCACACCGGACAGCAGGAATACTGCAATCAGGTTCGGAATGACCATCAATCCGTTGAAGGTCTCTGCGATGCTCCACATCAGACCCAGATTCATGGTAGCACCCACGATTGCGGTGAGGGAATACAGTACCATGAATGGCTTGTTGGAGCGGGGACCGAATAAGAATTCAATACATCTGGTGCCGTACAGTCCCCAGCCGATGATGGTGGAGAAAGCGAAACAGCACATGGCCACAGCGGTGAAGATGGATACCCAGTTGCCGTAGACAGTGGTGAATCCGCTGATGGTCAGTTCGGCACCGGCAGCTTCGCCGTAGTTTACGGGAACGCCGCTGCACAGGATGACAAGTGCGGTCATGGTACAGATGATAATAGTGTCTACAAATACTTCAAAAATACCGAAGAATCCCTGCTTTACAGGTTTCTTCGTATCTGCACAGGCGTGTGCGATGGATCCGGTACCTAAGCCCGCTTCATTGGAGAAGATACCACGGGATACACCTTTTTTCATACTCATAAAGAAGCTTCCAACGACACCGCCGGTGACAGAGGCGGGATTAAATGCACCTTCTATAATAGAAGCAAATACTGTGGGAACGGACTTAATATGGAAAATGATAACGCCCAGTGCCAGTACGATATACATGATCGCCATGAAGGGAACCAGCTTGGAAGTAACATTGCCGATCCGCTTGATACCACCGATCAGGATCAGGGCGATGATGATGGCAAGCGCTACACCGATAATCAGGTTCACCAGATTTACGGCATCCGCAGGTAATGCATTAAAATTATGCAACGCAGAATCGATTGCGGTGGTAATCGTATTTACCTGTGTTGCATTACCGGTGCCGAAGACTGCCAGCACACCGAATACGGCAAACAGATATGCTAAAAAGTGCCATTTTTTATCCAGACCGTTTTTGATATAGTACATCGGTCCGCCGACCAGATCTCCCTGAGCGTTCTTCTCACGGAAATGGACTGCCAATGTTACTTCGGAGAATTTGGTGCACATACCGAGCAATGCGGAAATCCACATCCAGAACACGGCACCGGGACCGCCGATGGCGATAGCGCCTGCGACACCCGCAACATTACCGGTTCCTACGGTTGCCGCGAGGGCAGTACACACGGCCTGAAAAGGAGTCAGAGTTCCGTCGGAGGCTTCTTTTTTCTTCATCATACGTCCCAGAGTCACTTTCATGGCATAAGGGAACCTGCGGATCTGGAGGAATCTTGTGCGGATGCTTAAGTACAGACCGACACCGATGATACAGATCATGGCTGGAACACCCCAGATAAAGTTGTTGACAACACTGTTGACTGATTCAATCGTGGATAACATGGGTGGAATCTCCTATCATTTGTGGATTAACGACTATTTAAGATATGAAATAGTTGTACTTTTTATAGATTATCACATTTGCGGTCATGATGCCATAGCTTTTCGAATGAAGCCTTTGATATGCCTTATTGATATGTTGCCTGCCCACAGAACAGAGGCATCTATTCCGGGGGCAGGATATCTCCTACGAATTCCGGATCGAGTGAAACACTTCTCCAATCGGTCCCTGGACGAGCAAATCCGCATTCTTATCTCTGGGTGTCGCACTTTTGTTGATGACGACCAGCTGATCTCCCTGAAAATAATCAATTAACCCGGCTGCCGGATAGACAGCCAGAGAAGTGCCGCCGATGATCAGTACATCTGCTTCGTGGATGTATCTGACGGCGGCATTTAACGTTTTCTCATCCAGACCTTCTTCATATAATACGACATCCGGCTTGATCGTTCCGCCACATTTTTCACATTTGGGAATACCGGTACTGTTCAAAATGGCATCCAATCCATAAAACTGATGGCACTTCTCACAATAATTGCGCAGTACAGAGCCATGCAGTTCCAGCACATTTTTACTTCCGGCTGCCTGGTGCAATCCGTCGATATTCTGGGTGATTACAGCGCGGACTTTCCCTGCAGCTTCCAACTCTGCCAGCTTCCTGTGGGCAGCATTCGGCTGCGCCTTCGGGAACAGCATTTTGTTCCGGTAGAAACGGAAGAATTCTTCCGGATGGGACCGGTAAAAGGTGTGACTTAAAATCGTCTCCGGTGGGTAGTCGTATTGCTGGTGATATAGACCGTCCACACTTCGAAAGTCCGGAATACCGCTTTCCGTGGAGACACCGGCGCCGCCGAAAAATACGATGTTATCGTAGGTATCGATAATCTGTTGCAATTTCTGAATCTGTTCGTTCAAAGTTTCCATGTGTAAGACCTCCTGTTGCTGTACTGCGTTGCATCATTTATGATTTCTCTGCAAATGGTCGGATAAAATTCTGCCAAGATTTTCTACGGTAGTATAGATCACCAGATATTTAAACATCTGCAGCAAAATATAGACACCGCAGGAATAAAAACTGTTGATGAATTTCTGCATATCTTCCGTGAACCAGGCAGTGAATATACTGCATCCAAAGCGCAGCAACAGGGCACTGAGCAGAATGCCGCAGGAAAGGATCCACAATTCCAGATCCGCGGTATCCTGATGAAACAATCCGTAGATAATCAGACAGGTCAGCACGCATAAAGCTATCAGTGCGAACAGGAAAACGGGTTGTCCCAGGAACTGAAAGATAGCATTATTTATATTAAGAAGGGATACCACGCTCTGGCTATAGGCTTCGTTGGTATCATACAAGGTTTCCTCTGTGACAGAATCGTATTCATTTGTCAGACGCCCGGAAAGCGTAGGATAGACGCCCAGACAGGAGGTGAATGCTTCCATTCTGCGGATATCCTCCAGGCGTCCTGTGCTTTTGGCGGAGCTGCTGAGCGCGCATTCCGTGTAACCGGCAATCCCCCAGACATTTTCCAGGGTGTCGGACAGGATGCCCGGAAGCTCCGACGGCAGAACACCCCTGGATTGTGAGGAGAAGTAGATCGCGCCGTTATTTTTCAGGGCAAGCTCACCATTGGCAATGGCTGCCTGTAACTCATCATAAACAGTGCGGTAGAAATTCTGCGCGCTGACAGCATCCGCAGCATATCCGGAATCCTGTACGGCACCGCGCAGTACCCAGCTGAAGTGATCTCCGGGGATCTCGCCGTCCATAGAAGACCAGTCCTCCACATAATTGTCCAAAAGCGGCTGCAGCTTGCGCAGCGTGGGGCTGGCGGCTTCGGCCTGTGCGATCGTGCCCCGTGAGATCCAGATATCGGAACTGACTTCCGTGGGACTCTCCAGGCGGTAAAAGAGTGACATCAGATCGGCAAAGCTTCCTCCGGTGCGGTCATTGGTCAGAAAGACACCATAGTGATACTGATTGATGGCGGCAATTCCACAATTCCCCAGAAAAAGGAGAAGGATGGGGAGCAGCATGGTGAGACAATGCAGCAGCATTTGTTTTCCATTTAACATTTTATGCATCGTCAGCATGACAAATCCGACATTCCAGACAGTCATGACAGCGATAAAAGGAAGTATCCAGATGGAATCTTCCCGGATTTGCCAGAAAAAAGCTAAGGCCACGCCTGTTGCAAGTGCCCAGGGCAACTGTTTTTTCAGAGGTTTATCTTTTCGCAGTGTCAGTCCGATCATACCGGAAAATACAAGCAATATCATACCGGGGACGATTGCCATACGATAGATACGCTGTGTAACGAACAAAGTCAGACTGATGGGAGAATACAACAGGAGCAGATACAGGACAGCTCTAAGGCAGGAATTTTTCATCCGGACAGAGAGCGCCTGTACGAACAGCCATGCTCCCATGACCTGCAAAAGTGCCAATAAGACGGAGTAAGGCAGAAACAGCTTGCGCGCAAGCACCAGAAAAACAGGATAACTGATCCCCTTGGCCAGTGTATAGGAATCATACGCCCCCAGCCAGATGCCGCTTAACAGATCCCCGGCGTTTTCAAACAGCATCCGGTCGTCGTAACGTTGGTCGGACAGGAACAAATAAGGGATCCGCATACCGGCGAGAATCCGGAAGGCGGTGAAGAGTAATATAATAATAGGTAGATATTTTTCAAACTTTTTCATTCGATTGTGCATAAAGAATCCTTCTTGGCAGCAGTATAACGGATTGCGCTTGTGCCAGTTATATTACACCACATTTTTGACCTGAGAACAAGCTATGTATCGTTGAAAAAAGAAACTTTAAAAAACTTTCGAAAAAATTAAGAAAACCCTAAAACATCAGCTATTGAGCCGGGCATGAAAGATATGCTACAATAAACAACAGGGAAAGGAAGGAGGCTGCATGAGAAGAGACCACTTGATTCCGATAGAAAAAAGTAAAAAAGTGATCCGTCTGGATCCGCGCGGCAGAGGTGTAGGGCAGAAGCACTACGGAGCGTATCTGCTTTATGTGATTGCTGCACTGAGCATGCTGTATTGCGTAGGAATCGCTCTGTTCGTTCATTTCGGCAGCTATTTTTTCCTCATCTGGGGCGTGATCGGCGCATTTTGTGCTGCATGGGCCTGGGTATTAACGCACAGGACTGTCAGGGAGCGGATTCCCCACTGGATCAGAATTACCTTTCGCAGTTTGGTGGCTGTGGGGTTATTGTTTCTTATGATATTAGAAGGAATGATTATCACGCGTTTTGCAGCAACGGCGGATGACGGTGCAGATTATGTGATCGTGCTGGGAGCACAGTGGAAGACGACCGGTCCGAGCTATGTGCTGCAAAAGCGTCTGGATAAGGCGATAGAGTACCTGAATCGTAATCCGGAGACGAAGGTTATCGTATCCGGAGGACAAGGGGCAAATGAACCGGTCAGTGAAGCGGAAGGCATGAGAGGATATCTGATAGATGCCGGAATTACCGCCGAAAGGATTCTGACAGAAGATACCTCTGTGAATACAACGCAGAATCTGATCTTTAGTGGAAAACTACTGAATAAATCCGAGGACAGCGTGGTGATCGTGACGAATAATTTTCACATGTTCCGGGCACTGGCCATAGCGAAAAAACAGGGGTACCTGCATGCGGAAGGACTATCGGCCGGAACCTATCCGCTCACGGTTCCGAATAACCTGCTTCGGGAAGCGTTTGGCGTGGTGAAGGATTTTATGGCGAATCATTTATGATTCCGTCCTGACAGAGGGAAAGAAGAGGAATGGTATTATGGATATTAATGTAGGCGACGTCGTAAAACTGAAAAAACAGCATCCCTGCGGCAGCAAAGAATGGGAAGTACTTCGTGTGGGAGCGGATTTTCGACTGAAATGTCAAGGATGCGGTCATCAGATCATGATCGCCCGGAAATTATTAGAAAAAAATGTGAAAGAAATCGTAGAAAAAGCTTGAAAATATCACGGGGATATGGTATTATGTGACTTCGTGAGACACTTTATTCCTTGCTCATAGATCAGCTATGGGCCAGAGACCAAAAGGAGGTAACTAACATGAACAAGTACGAATTAGCCGTTGTTGTTAGCGCTAAGATCGAGGATGATGAGAGAGCAGCCGTTATTGACAAGTGCAAAGCGCTGGTTGAGAGATTCGGCGGTAACATCACAGAAGTGGACGAGTGGGGCAAGAAGAAGCTTGCTTACGAAGTTCAGAAGATGAAAGAAGCTTTCTACTACTTCATCAGATTCGAAGCTGAGAGCACTGTTCCTGCAGAGATCGAGAGCCGTGTTCGTATCATGGACAACGTGATCAGATACTTATGCGTTAGACAGGACGAGGCATAAACAGAAAGCGAGAAGCAAAATATGAATAAAGTAATTCTTATGGGACGTTTCACAAGGGATCCTGAGGTGAGATATTCTCAGGGAGCAAGTCAGACCGCAGTTGCACGTTTTTCCGTTGCGGTAGACAGAAGATTTAAGCGTGAAGGCGAGCCGGATGCAGATTTCTTTAACTGTACTGCATTTGGTAAGCAGGCTGAATTCATTGAGAGATATATGCACAAGGGAACCAAAGTTGTTCTCAGTGGCAGAATCCAGAATGACAATTACACCAATAAGGATGGTCAGATGGTGTACAGCGTCCGTATTATGGTAGACGAAGTAGAATTTGCAGAGAGCAAGAATGCTTCCTCCGGTAATAATGACGGCGGATACCAGAATGGCGGCTTTGGCGGTGGCAATAATAATGCCCCTGCTCCTTCCGGAGCCGGTGATGGCTTTATGAACATCCCTGACGGCATCGATGAAGAATTACCCTTTAACTAAGTTTCAGTGACAAGCGGAGCCGATATCCGCCTCTGCCCTGACAGATTCCGATAGGAGGTAATAACAATGGCTTTTAATAAGACTGAGAAGACCGATTCTCCGATGAGAAAAAAAGGCGGCATGCGCAGAAGAAAGAAAGTTTGCGTATTCTGCGGTAAAGATAACGTAATCGACTACAAGGATACAGCAAAGCTGAAGAAGTATGTATCTGAGAGAGGTAAGATCCTTCCTCGTCGTATTACCGGTACTTGCGCAAAGCACCAGAGAGCACTGACCGTTGCAATCAAGAGAGCACGTCACGTCGCTCTTATGCCCTATGTAGCTGAATAAGCGGTAGGAAATATAATTTGTGATTCAGAAGACCAATTATCCGAAAGGGTAGTTGGTCTTTTTGCTTTTGAGTGATATAATATAAAAACAAATTTCGGAAGGTAATAAACAAAAGAATGAACACAGAAAATTATAAATTTATACCAATTACAGATCTGAAGATTCCGGAGCTGCAAATCTATAATGAGCGAAAAGAAGTGCAGCTGCTTCGTTATTATGAACCGGCGCCGGGATTGTTCATTGCGGAAAGCCCGAATGTGATCCTGCGTGCTCTGGCAGCAGGATACGAACCGCTTTCACTTCTGATGGAGCAGCGTGAAGCAGAGTCAGAAAAAGGCAGAGAGATTCTGAGGCGAATACAAACGGTGTTGGAAGAAAGAGAAGATCATAACCCGGATCTTCCGGCAGAGTTCCCGGTATATGTATCATCCAATGAAGTCCTATCCCAGATCACCGGCTTTCAATTAGCCAGAGGTGTTCTTTGCGCCATGCGGCGGAGAACTCTGCCAAAGCCGGAAAATTTATGCCGGAATGCCAGACGTATCGCTATCCTGGAAAATGTAGTAAATCCTGCCAATGTAGGGGCTATTTTCCGCTCAGCGGCAGCTCTGGGAATCGATGCAATATTGTTGACCAAGGGGTGTAGTGATCCGTTGTACCGGCGTGCGGCAAGGGTCGGTATGGGAACCGTATTTCAGATTCCCTGGACATTTTTAGAGGAAAGCGACTGGCCGGACCATACCATGGAAAAATTACGGGATATGGGATACTATACTGCAGCCATGGCATTAAAAGAGGATAGTCTGCGGCCGGATGCGGAAGTATTACACAGAATCGAAAAACTGGCGATCATCCTGGGGACAGAAGGCGAAGGACTTGCGGCAGACACGATTGCCGATTGCGATTACACGATATGCATTCCGATGGCACATGGCGTGGATTCCCTGAATGTGGCGGCAGCAAGCGCGGTGGCTTTCTGGGAACTTTGCAAGCAGGACAAAACAGAGAGTGACTCTGTCATTAGGAAAAGCTGACAAAAAGCACAAATTTGACAGCAGAATATTGTCTATTCGTCAAAATAATATTGTGGCAGACCACAATATTATTTGTTATAATAGAAGTTGTCGAACGTAAACTTTGAGAGGTGTTCTTTCATGAAAAAACGAATCAGACTGAAAGGCAGGATCCGTACATATATCCAGTTTACGCTGTATCTGGGACTGCTTTTACTGGCAATCGATGCTGCGGTGTTTATGCTGGATTTCCGCGCGGGACTGCTTACCTTCGGATTTACGATTTTTTATTTTGCAATCACACTGACGCTGTATTTTTATAACAAGCCGATCATTATGAATGAACTGATCAGCTTTGCAACAGAATACGGACAGATCCAACGAAAGTTATTGCGGGATCTGGAAGTGCCTTATGCGCTTTTGGACGATGCCGGTAAGGTGATCTGGACGAATATCGCATTTGAAAATACGGTGCATCAGCCCAAGGGTTATAACAAATCCATTACCTCTCTGTTCCCTACTATTACCAGGGACAGGCTTCCGGATGATTCCGGTGTGGATGAGGCACAATATGAACTCGAGTATGAGGGTAGTGAATATGTAGCAAAATTCCGTAAAATCTCTCTGAAAGAGATGGCGGAACACAGTGACATGATCGATGCGGAGGGCTACAACGGCTATCTGATCGCCGTATATCTCTTCGATGAGACGGCGCTGCACATTGCATTGCAGGAAGTAGATGACCAGAGCCTGACCGTGGGAATGATCTATCTGGACAACTACGAGGAAGCACTGGAAAGTGTCGAGGAAGTCCGCAGATCTCTGCTGATCGCATTGATTGACCGTAAGGTAAATAAATACATTGCGGCACTGGACGGCATCAGCAAGAAGCTGGAGAAGGACAAGTATCTGGTGATCATGCGTAAAAAGGCTGTTGCACAGCTGCAGGAGAGCCGGTTTGATCTCTTAGAAGAGGTCAAAACCGTGAATATCGGTAACGAGATGGCGGTGACCATCAGTATCGGTATCGGTCTGGACGGTCTGACTTATGCGCAGAATTATGAGTTTGCGCGTACCGCAATTGACCTGGCATTGGGTCGTGGCGGTGATCAGGCGGTGATCAAGACGCCGGAGAGCATTACCTACTATGGCGGTAAGAGCCAGCAGATAGAGAAGAATACCCGTGTCAAGGCGAGAGTAAAAGCGCATGCGCTGCGTGAGATTATCACCGGCAAGGATCGTGTCATCGTCATGGGACACCGGATGCCGGATGTGGATAGTTTCGGATCGGCAGTCGGTATTTATCGGATTGCGCAGACTCTTGGCAGAAAAGCACACATTGTATTGAATGAGGCTACGACTTCCGTACAGCCGCTGGTAGAGTTGTTCAAGAACAATCCCGAATACGACGAGGACATGATCATTACCAGCCAGCAGGCCATCGATATGGCAGGCAGCAATACGGTTCTGGTCGTCGTGGATGTCAACAAACCGTCTATCACAGAATGCCCGGATCTGCTTCGCTTCTGTAAATCCGTAGTGGTACTGGATCATCACAGACAGGGTACAGAAACAATCGAAAATGCGACATTGTCGTATGTAGAACCTTATGCGTCTTCGGCGTGTGAAATGGTATCTGAGATCTTGCAGTATACTTATGACAATATCAAGATCCGGACCGAAGAAGCGGATTGTATGTATTCCGGTATTATGATTGATACGAATAACTTTATGACCAAGACCGGTGTCCGTACCTTTGAAGCTGCTGCGTTCCTGCGCAGAAACGGTGCAGATGTGACCCGTGTCAGAAAGCTGTTCCGTGAGGACGCAGCAGAATATAAAGCAAAAGCGGATGCTGTCAGCCAGGCAGAGATTTACAAGCAGTTTTTTGCCATCTCTCTGTGTACCGCAGAGGATCTGCCGAGTCCGACGATCATCGGTGCACAGGCAGCCAATGAACTGCTGAATATCAAGGGAATTAAGGCAAGTTTTGTGCTCACGGATTATCAGGGGAAAATCTATGTCAGCGCCAGATCCATTGATGAAGTCAATGTACAGATCATCATGGAGCGCATGGGTGGCGGCGGACATATGAATACCGCAGCCTGCCAGATGGAAGGCGTAGGCCTGGCGGAAGCAATCGGCGTGTTGAAACATACCATCGATACGATGTTGGAGTCAGGTGAAATCTAATGGATGAGCGGTTATTTTAGGAAAGGCAGGTTTAGAATATGAAAATTATTTTACTTCAGGATGAAAAGAAGTTAGGAAAAAAGGGAGAGATTATCGAAGCAAGTGAGGGATATGCAAGAAATTATATTTTACCGAAGAAGATCGGTGTCGAAGCAACCTCCAAGAATCTGAATGATCTGAAGCTCCATAAGGCAAATGAGGAAAAGATTGCCCAGGAGAATCTGGATGGCGCCAAAGCGCTGGCAGCAGAACTGGAGACCAAACAGGTTGTGGTAAAGATCAAAGCCGGAGAGGGTGGCAAGACATTCGGTTCCGTATCTTCCAAAGAAATTGCCACAGCATGTAAGGAACAGCACAATATTGAAATTGACAAGAAGAAGATTCAGCTTCCGGAAGCACTCAAGAACTTTGGATCTTACGAAGTTACAGTAAAGCTTCATCCCCAGGTAGCTGCGAAATTAGTGGTGAAAGTTACGGAGGCATAGATACCCCATGCCTGAAATGGATGAAAACGTAATCAAACGGATTATGCCGCACAGTCTGGAGGCAGAGCAGTCGGTAATCGGATCCATGTTCATCGATGCGGAAGCGATTGCGGCAGCGACGGAACAGATTTCCGGTGACGATTTTTATAACAGACAGTACGGCATTGTATTTGATACGATTGTGGAACTGAATAATGAAGGAAAACCGATTGATTTTGTAACGTTGCAGGATCGTCTGAGAGCAAAAGAAGATGTTCCGCCGGAAGTCAGTGGGCTGGACTTTTTAACCAATCTGATCGCGGCGGTTCCTACCTCTGCAAATATCAAGTATTATGCAGGGATTGTTGCGGAAAAGGCGACACTCAGACGTCTGATCCGTACGAACGAAGAGATTGCCAATACCTGCTACAGCGGCAAGGAAAGCCTGGATACGATTCTGGAAAGCACTGAGAGCAAGATCAATGAAGTAGTGCAGAAGAAAAACGTCAAGGAATTCGTACCGATCCGTACTGTTGTCATGAATGCCATGGACAAGATTGAAAAAGCGTCCAAATTGCATGGAACAGTTACCGGTATTGCGACCGGTTTTATTGATCTGGATTATCGTACTGCTGGCATGCAGCCTTCCGATCTGGTACTGATTGCGGCCCGTCCTTCCATGGGTAAGACGGCATTTGTATTGAATATTGCACAGCAGGTAGCGTTTAAACAGAATCTGCCGGTGGCTATTTTTAGTCTGGAAATGAGTAAGGAGCAGCTGATTAACCGTATGTTTTCTCTGGAGTCCAGCGTGGATGCCCAGAAGCTTCGTACCGGTCAGCTGAATGATCAGGAATGGGAACGCCTGATTGAGAGCGCCGGCATTATTGGAAAATCCAAGCTTATGATAGATGACACTCCCGGTATCAGTATTGCCGAACTTCGTTCCAAATGCAGAAGAATGAAGCAGGAAAACGGTTTGTCCATGATCATCATCGACTACTTACAGTTGATGTCCGGCAGCGGCGGCAGAAGCAGCGATTCCAGACAGCAGGAGATCTCAGATATTTCCAGATCCTTGAAGGCGGTAGCCAGAGAGCTGTCGGTACCGGTACTGGCACTGTCACAGCTGAGCCGAGCAGTAGAGCAGAGACCGGATCACAGACCGATGCTTTCCGACCTGCGTGAGTCCGGAGCTATTGAGCAGGATGCCGACGTGGTAATGTTTATCTATCGAGACGATTATTACAATCACGACTCACCGGATAAAGGAATATCGGAAATCATTATCGCTAAACAGAGAAACGGCCCGATCGGAACTGTACAGTTGGCATGGCTGCCGCAGTATACCAAGTTTGCCAATCTGGAACCTGACAGAAAAAAAGCAGATTTTTAGCATACAAAAGAGAACAAGTAAGGGAAAATCCCCTCTACCTGTTCTCTTTTTCGTTATGGAAACCGTTTTACAATTTTGAGAACACGAGATCATTGTATTTGAAAGGAGAAGTATATGGGAGAGTATTTGTTGATTTCAGATGCAGCAAGACAAGTAAAGGTAGAAAGCCATGTGCTGCGCTATTGGGAGGAGGAATTACACCTTCCCATCAAAAGAAACGAACTGGGGCACCGTTATTACACGAAAGAGGACGTGGAGCGTTTTAAAGAGATTAAGAGCATGAAAGAGAGAGGGTTACAATTGAAAGCGATTAAGTTGATCTTAAGAGACGGAAAACTGGATGTTCTGACAAATGAAAACAGTACGGTAGAACACACACATCCCACCTGCTATGATGAAGTGCATTCTAAAGAACAGTGTTCTGATAAACAAAATCCAACGGAACCTCGTATGGCAATAGAAATTGTGGACTCCCGGTCTGAGCAACAAGAAAAAGAAAGCGTGTGTGTGGTGCCGGAGCGGACAGTGCCTGAGAAAGTAATGGAGAGCAGGGAAGACAAGGCAAAAAGACTGCAATGGCTTTTGCAACAACTGATTCGGGAAGCTGTCAGGGAGAATAACCAGGAATTATGCAGAGAACTAAAGGAAAGTATGGTAAAAGAGCTGGACTACCAATTCCGTAGCAGGGAGGAGTGGGAAGAAGAACGCGACCGTAAGCTGGAACAGCGAAACGAGGCGTATTATCAGAAGATGGATGAGCTTTTACGTAAAAAAACGCGTGGAGAACTGCGAAGACAGCAAAAGAGCGACAAGAAATCGAAGGATACAAAGGAAGTCAGGAAAACAGATCGCGGAAATGATTTAAAAGATGAGAGAAATTCAAGGGAACAAAAGTTAAATGAACAAGAAAAAACGCAACGGGGAGCAGAGGCAGGGCAGAAGCAGATACAAAAAACAGAAGAAAATAATAAAAAGAAAAGGCATTTCATTTTCTGAAATGCCTTCCCGGTGTTGCGTTTTCAATTTAGAAAATTAGTCTTCTGCGATAGCACCTACGGGGCACTGACCTGCGCAGGAACCGCAGCTGATGCACTTATCTGCATCAATTTCAAACTTTCCGTCACCCATGCTGATAGCGCCTACGGGGCACTGTGCTTCACAAGCTCCACATGCTACACAAGCATCACCAATAACAAATGCCATAATCTTTTCCTCCTATTATGCGTGCATCAAATTGTCATGTTTGATACAAATTTATCAATATCACTATCTGTATTGTAATATAAATGAGTCTTGAATACAAGTCTTATTTCATATTTTTTATCAATAGTTTCGTTCTGATTAATACTTACTGAACTCCAGAATCTTTTTCGCATTCTGGATTCTGTCCTCAGTGGGAGGCTCGACACCCTCTAATTTATAGGGGATTCCGAGTTCTTTCCATTTATATTCACCTAAGGTGTGATAGGGAAGGACTTCTACCTTCATGACGGTATCCAAAGTGTCAATGAATTCTCTTGTCTTCTTCAGGTATTCGTCGTTGTCGGTAATTCCGGGTACCAGTACATGACGGATCCACATGGGAATCCCCTGCTCAGAGAGGTATCTTGCGCAGTCCAGAATATTTTTGTTGGTGTGTCCGGTCAGCTTTTTATGTTCCTCGTCGTCGATATGCTTGATATCCAGCATAACAAGATCGGTATATTTCAATAGTTCGTTAAACTTGGAGAAGAAGGGTTCTTCTCTGGTAAAAGGCTGTGCAGAAGTATCAAGGTTAGTGTTGATGCCTCTTTCATGTGCCTTGCGGAACAAGTCAATCAAAAAGTCAATCTGTAATAAAGCTTCACCGCCACTGACAGTGATACCGCCTTCTTTGCCCCAGTAGCTGCGGAAGCGCTCTGCTTTGTCCAGAAGCTCGTCTGCAGTCTGCAGATTGTCGGTATCGGGATTCCAGGTATCTACATTATGGCAATACTGACAACGCATATTGCATCCTTTGAGGAAGATGAGATAACGGATGCCGGGGCCGTCTACTGCTCCGAAGGATTCTAATGAGTGAATTCTGCCTTTGATCATAGTAATCGTCTCCATTCTCTGCCATGCAGGCAGCTTAGGGGTAGTATTTACAAAAAGGAGCCGGACAATACTGCCCGGCCCCATGTACATCAAATTATCTTAGAAACCTGGTTGAGATTAAAGTCTCTTATGGCAGGTTCTTGCGATAACATCATCCTGCTGTTCCTTGGTCAGGCTGATGAACTTAACAGCATAACCGGATACACGGATGGTGAAGTTAGCGTACTCA
The DNA here is from genome assembly GCA_934394665.1 of uncultured Acetatifactor sp. Taxonomy (GTDB): domain Bacteria; phylum Bacillota; class Clostridia; order Lachnospirales; family Lachnospiraceae; genus Acetatifactor. The sequence continues at coordinate 14,101 of CAKRRS010000046.1, forward strand.
GGCTTCTCAGGATGTGCCTGTGCATCTAACAGCTTCTCGGTACCGAATACGTTAACGTTGAGGTGATGAGCACCACGATCAAAGTAACCATCCATTACACGTACCAGAGTAGCTTTCTGCTCGTCAAGGTCGTGACCAAGAGCGGAAGGAGCCATGGTCTGGGTATTGGAGATACCATCCAGAGCATACTCATAAGGCAGCTTAGCTACAGAGTTCAGGGAAGCAAGCAGACCGCTCTGCTCAGCACCATAAGAAGGTGAAGCACCGGGAGCGAAAGGCTTGTAAGCTTCTCTACCGTCAGGCAGAGCACCGGTAGCCTTACCATATACAACGTTAGAAGTAATGGTCAGGATAGAGGTGGTAGGCTCGGAATTTCTGTAGGTCTTGTTCTTCTTGATCTTCTCCATGAAGGTCTTCAGAAGCCATACAGCGAATTCATCAGCTCTGGGATCATCGTTACCGTATTTAGGGAAGTCACCTTCGGTCTTGAAGTCGATAGCACAACCCTGATCATCACGGATCACTTTAACCTTAGCATACTTAATAGCGGACAGGGAGTCAGCTACGTGGGACAGACCTGCAATACCGGTTGCGAAGGTTCTTCTTACGTCGGTATCGATCAGAGCCATCTCAGCTGCTTCGTAGTAGTACTTATCATGCATGTAGTGGATCAGGTTCAGGATGTTAACATACAGAGCTGCACACCAGTCAAGCATGATGTCATATTTATGCATAACTTCGTCGAAGTCAAGGTACTCGGAAGTAATAGGAGCGATTTCAGGACCACACTGCATATGTTTGCCGTTCTTGTCCAGATGCTTCTCATCCTTACCACCGTTGATAGCGTACAGTAAGCACTTAGCCAGGTTAGCACGAGCACCGAAGAACTGGATCTCCTTACCGGTCTGGGTAGCGGATACGCAGCAGCAGATGCTGTAGTCATCGCCCCAGATAGGCTTCATAACGTCATCGTTCTCATACTGGATGGAAGATGTGGTTACGGAAATCTTAGCAGCGTACTTCTTGAAGTTAGCAGGCAGAGCGCTGGAGTACAGAACGGTCAGGTTCGGCTCGGGGCTAGGTCCCATGTTCTCCAGAGTATGCAGGAAACGGAAGTCGTTCTTGGTAACCATATGACGACCGTCCATGCCGATACCACCAACTTCCAGAGTAGCCCATACAGGGTCACCGGAGAACAGCTGGTTGTAAGAAGGAATACGAGCGAACTTAACCATACGGAACTTCATGGTCAGATGGTCGATCAGCTCCTGAGCTTCTTTCTCGGTCAGGGTGCCTTCCTTTAAGTCTCTTTCAATATAGATATCCAGGAAAGTGGAGATACGTCCAACGGACATAGCTGCACCGTTCTGGGTCTTGATAGCTGCCAGGTAACCGAAGTATAACCACTGGATAGCTTCCTTAGCGTTGGTAGCGGGAGCGGAAATATCGTAGCCGTAGATCTTAGCCATTTCCTTCATTCCCTGCAGAGCCTTGATCTGATCAGCGATCTCTTCTCTCAGACGGATGGTCTCCTCATCCATAACGCCGTTGCCACAGTTCTTCTTATCCTTCTGCTTCTGAGCGATCAGGAAATCGATACCGTACAGAGCAACTCTTCTGTAGTCGCCTACGATACGTCCACGACCGTAAGTATCAGGCAGACCGGTTACGATATGGGTATGACGAGCAACCTTCATCTCATCGGTATAAGCATCAAATACTGCCTGGTTGTGGGTCTTGTGATACTCATTGAAGATCTGATCATACTTGGGATTTACTTCATAGCCATAGGTGCTTGCAGCCTGCTGAGCCATCTTGATACCACCATAAGGCATGAATGCTCTCTTTAAGGGCTTGTCTGTCTGCAGACCAACGATCTGCTCCAGATCCTTCATAGACTCATCGATATAGCCAGGACCATAAGCGGTCAGTCCGGATACAACCTCGGTCTCACATTCCAGAACGCCGTCATGCTCACGCTCTTCTTTCTGTAACTCCTGAAGTCTGCCCCAAAGCTTATCAGTTGCTTCGGTAGATCCTTCCAGGAAGCTCTCATCTCCATCATACGGAGTGTAGTTGGTCTGGATGAAGTTACGTACATTGACGTCTACATCCCAATGGCCATCTTTTTTAAAGCCTCTCCATGCTTCTGCCATGAAAATTTACCTCCTTCTGGTAAAAACAATTAATATTATCAACTGGGAGTATCGGTTTTGCTGATATCCCAAGCTGTTTCTTTACGATAAAAGTGTACTACCTGACAAGGGTAAGTGTCAACCTTTTTGCGCAATGTACGCCGTTTTGTACATCAACGCTCACGTAAAAAGACAGCCACCTTGTGAGAGTACTTGCGTATACAACCAGATGACAGCTTTTTCATGGACAAAACGAACCACACATGAATTAAAAGATGAGACGCAAAGCCACATCTTTGCATAGCAAATGCTTTTAGGAAGGAAGAATCATCTTGCCATATTCCGGACAAAGTATTATACTAAGGAAGCCTGATACGGCAGAAAGGAGAACGATATGACCGGAGTAACAAAGAATATGACCATTGGTGAAATCTTACGTACCAATCCCGAAGTAGCTCCTGTGCTCCTCGATGCAGGAATGCATTGCCTGGGATGTCCTGCTTCACAGGCAGAGACCCTGGAAGAGGCAGCTATGGTACATGGCATTGATGTAGATGAGCTTATGAAAGTGATCGAGGAGATGTAATTCGTAATCCCGATTACGTGATTGGATTGATAAAAGATCACTTTATAAAAATAAGAGAGTCCCTAATGATATCACCCTGTCAGAAAACAGGCTTACTATCACAAGGAGTACTCTCTTATTTTTGTATTGCTATTGAAATGTTTCGTGTCATGAAGCTGAAACGACAACAATCGCAAATATGGAAAATGAAAATGCATGCTATCCGGTCTGCAAAGTTATACGTGGGCAAGACGCTGCAAGGCGTGGTCCATGACCAGGGTAGCACAATGCTCTTCCAGAAATGTCCTGCTTGCAGGAGTGGAACGTCTGGGAATCCCGTATTCCGAGATCACATTGCAGACTCTGTCGAATACATCACGGTCTTCGTTCCCTTGCGTGAGCACAAGATAATATCCGGAACCACCTTCTTCAGAATAGAGGGTGCTGAGACCATGGTAATGCGTTCCCACTACAGTGGCGGCATTGATCACCTGATTCAGGGAGTCCATGTGGAACAGGCGCGAACGGACAGCGTCATTTTCCTCAGGGACTGCTGCGGCAGTGGGGGCTTCTGAGGGAGTCTCCTCATTCTGGATGCGCCGGAACAGATCCAGTACTTCATCGGCGGAACTAAGTTCGTCCTCTTCGCTGTCTTCGGTAACCGAAGGGGCAAAACGGGAGAATCGCGTGTCCAGCTCTTCCGGATCTTCTACTTTGGTGATGATCAGTACAATACAGTCTGCATTCAGAGGAATAGCCTCGATCATCAGGGGGATATCTTCTGCTTCGAATCCAAATTCAAAATTGGCCTGCTGCATCATGTCACGGAAAAGAGATTTTGCTTTTTCCGTGCCATAGGCAAGTTCACTTATTTTTAATTCGCGGCTGGCAAGATCCTCACGAGTCAGCGTACAACGAATCTGATTTTCACTTACTTTTTCTATTTTCATGCGACAACACTTCCTTTCTGCTTTCGCATTGGTATGATATATAGCTTATACTTTCCCAATATTTTAGTCAATAGAAGCAATTCACAGTTTAAAAAAAATTAATAAAAATAGCTTGCCAAATAGGAGAGCACAGTGTATAATCCGTCCTATAGATGCCTCTGATACTCGGGTACGGGGAGGAGGCTGACAGTTCTTTTTTCTTGTTGATTTACGAGGAACGATTCGTTCCATTTCATCCCATTTTTATGTTTATGATGCAGAGAGCTTTTAGTGTATTTGGGTGTTACTGTTACAGCAATCTGTAAAATATAGTATGGAGATGTCTTACAGGCATATACGTGTCTGGTCATAATATTTCAACAGATATATTCACGATCATAATTCCAATTTTTAATGTTTTATAGTTATGTACTGTCAGAGGCATTTATATCCATAATATATCGGTTTTCCGGAAACAGCATGGAGGTTAAGGTGTGTCACGAATACTTTTGGTCTGTGGAAGATGCCGTTTACGGAAGAAATTATGGGAAACTTGTAACTATTTTTAAATTTTCAGGTTCGAAAGAAAAGGTCTTAGAAAAAGCCGGTGTACAACAAAACGGATATCGGGAGAACAGGGCGAGGACAGATGGATTTAGGTCTATAAATCTGATCCGGACGAAGGGTGTCAGTGCGTGCCTGTCAAAAAGAGGTGCACTGTGGGATTACAAAACGGGATTGCCTCTCTGGCTGTGTCCTGCAGTGTGCTGTATTGTTCCTTGTATTATATTGCACAAGTGTGATAGAATAACTCTGTTCCTTCCAATGCGGAGTATGAGGAACGTAAAAAGGCGAGAATGGAGCAGGTTTTTTGCCTGCGGATGGGAGCACATATGAAGAAAAAAGTATTACCGGTGGTCGTTGCGATTTTACTGATCCTTGTGATTGGCGGCTGCACGCTGGGAAAAGTGCTGTTGGAGAAATACTCTTACAGCAAAGAAGAGGCAGACTGGAATGAATTTTATCAGGTGTCGGAGGGAGACAAAAGTGCCATTATTTTACAGGACGAAATGGTAGAAGAGCAGGCGCTTATCAAAGATGGCGTATGCTATTTTGATCTGGCAACTGTTCACAAATATATGAACGAAGTATTTTATGCGGATAGAAATGAAAACCTGTTATTATATGCTACGCCGACGGAGGTTGTCAGAACAGGTTTTGGCGAGACAACATATACAACTACTGCCGGGACACAGGAGACGGGGTATGTGACGTGCTTTGTCGAAGGAGATACTGTCTATGTGGCGGCAGATTATGTAAAACTGTTTACCAACTATTCTTATACATGCTATGACAGACATGTTCAGGTCTATACCGAATGGGGAACCAGACAGGTGGCACAGCTGAAAAAAGATACTGCTGTCCGTCTGAGAGGCGGCGTGAAGAGTCCCATTCTGACACAGGCTAAAAAGGGAGATACCCTGGAGATTCTGGAGCAGATGGAGACCTGGAGTAAAGTAAAAACTGCGGATTCTGTGATTGGATATGTAGAAAATAAGCGGTTGGAAGAGATTACGGAAGAACAGGAGACGCCGGTAACAGATTACGTCGCGCCGGAATACACATCTCTTACCGGCGACAGCAAGATCTGTCTCGGCTGGCATTCCATCGGTGGCGTCGGCGGAAATGATACCTTATATTCCATGGTATCTGGCACGAAAGGAATGAATGTCATTGCTCCCACATGGTTCAGCCTGACGGATGAAAACGGTGCGTTCCGCAGCTTCGCCACTGCGGATTATGTCGCTACAGCACATAAGATGGGACTTCAGGTGTGGGGCGTACTGGATAACTTTAATTATGCCAATGAGACAGGAACCGCAATCAGCACATTGCATATGCTTTCTTCCACAACGGCGAGACAGACGCTGGTGCAGAATGTAACCGATATGGCGGTAAATCTCGGATTGGATGGCATTAATGTGGATTTCGAGCAATTAAGCAGTGATTGCGGTATTCACTATGTGGAATTTTTGAGAGAACTTTCGATTCAGTGTCGTAATAAGGGATTGGTATTATCGGTAGACAATTATGTACCGTTCAACTTCAATGATTATTACCGGCTGGATATTCAGGGAGAGGTTGCAGACTATGTGATTATCATGGGATATGATGAGCACTGGCACGGAAGCAAGGATCCTGGAAGTGTGGCAAGCATCAACTACGTATCGGAAGGACTCGACAGAACTTTACAGGAAGTTCCGGCAAACAAAGTCGTAAATGCACTTCCGTTCTACACGATTCTGTGGAAGACGGAAGGAACGGACGTGACGGATGAATATATCACGATGCGCAATGAGGCTGATTTCATGAGCAGAGCCGGTGTGACGGCAGAATGGAATGAAGAGACCTGTCAGAATTACGCCGAATGGACATCCGGCAGTGCTACGTATCAAATCTGGCTGGAGGATGCGGAATCCATCGCTGTAAAGCTGAACATGATGAGCACCAAGAATATCGGCGGAGTAGCAGTCTGGAGACTGGGATACGGAACCCAGGCGGCATGGGAACTGATTCATGCGTATCTGCAGTAAATGGCAAGTTAGTGAAGTAATTGGTCTAAAGTCGCCGTAGCCGTGGCAGTATATAAGAAACGCTGACATCGCGGTGTG
>CAKRRS010000047.1 GCA_934394665.1 uncultured Acetatifactor sp.
TGCTAGAGCACACCGCGATGTCAGCGTTTCTTATATGCAATCGGGGCTACGGCGACAGGTTTGCTTAACTAACTTTCCATTTAGAATAGCTGATTATCGCATGATATCTCTTGTGATACCTTAAGTTTTTTGCTAGAATGAAAATATCTTAGTATTCGGGAGGTAATTACATGGCACAGATCAGACCATTTATGGCATATCGTCCCTGCAAGGGAATGGAAGAAAAAATTGCGGCACTTCCGTATGATGTATACAATCGTAGAGAAGCCTGCGAGATTGTGAAAAAGAACTCGGAATCTTTCCTGGCAATTGACCGTGCGGAGACGCAGTTTGGCGATGAGGTGGATACTTATGCGCCCTGCGTTTATGAGAAGGCAGATCAGATGCTTCGGGACAAAATCAGAGAAGGAAAGTTTGTACAGGACAAGGTACCGTGTTTTTACTTATATGAACTGACGATGGACGGAAACAGCCAGACAGGCGTGGTCGCATGTGCATCGATAGATGATTATCTGAATAACGTGATCAAAAAGCATGAAAATACCAGAGAGGATAAGGAAGAAGACCGTATCCGTCATGTAGATACCTGCAGTATGCAGACGGGACCGATTTTCCTGGCTTATCGTGCGCAGGAAGATTTGAAAAAGAAGATTGCAAATATAAAAACACAAGAGCCTGTGTATGATTTTGTCAGTGAAGACGGAATTGGGCACAGAGTATGGGTGATCGAGGATAGCGAAGATGTGACAATGATTGAAAAGGCGTTTGCAGCCATTCCGGCAATTTATATTGCGGACGGACATCATCGCTGTGCTTCTGCGGTGAAGGTCGGATTGAAGAGGAGACAACAGCATCCGGGTTATACGGGAAATGAAGAATTCAACTATTTCCTCTCTGTTATTTTCCCTGATGATGAACTGCGCATTCTGGATTACAATCGCGTGGTAAAGGATTTGAACAGTATGAATAAAGCAACCTTTCTTTCTAAAATGAAAGAGCATTTCAAGGTAGAGAAGAAGGGGACGGAGCCTTATAAACCTGTAGAAAAAGGTACCTTTGGCATGTATCTGGAAGAGGAATGGTATTGCCTTACGGCAAAAGAAGAACTGAGAAGTGAGGATGCCGTAGACGGATTGGATGTATCCATTTTACAAAATGATCTGTTACATCCCATCCTGGGAATTCAGGACCCGAAGACGGATAAGAGAATCGATTTTGTCGGCGGCATCAGAGGGCTTAAAGAGTTGGAACAGAGAGTACATACGGATATGAAGGTGGCATTTTCCATGTATCCGACATCTATTGCGGAACTATTCGCTGTTGCGGATGCGGGACGTCTGATGCCGCCGAAGTCCACCTGGTTTGAACCCAAGCTGCGCAGTGGTCTGTTTTTACACCAAATAGAACGGTAAAAATCGTGATCAGAGCTATCGGAACTTGAAATAAAAAGTGAAAACGGCTTCAGAATGCGAAAATGCAGTGTAAATATAAATATATAAATAAAAGAAAAGTCAGAAGGATGCAGCACATCGCCGCAGAAAAGAGGGAATATGACGAACAAACTTTATAAATTAATGAACTGGGCGGGAATTGAAGAAATCACTTACTCTGAATGTGATAATCCCCATGCACTGTTAGGCCCCCACAAGCATGGAAACAAGATGCTGGTGCAGGCATTTTTCCCGGGAGCGGAAAAGGTGACGATTCATTGGAAAAAGAGCGGACAGGTAGGGGAAGCATTCCTTGCGGATGTTCCTATGGAGCTTGCGGACGAAGAAGGCTATTTTGCGGCACTGGTCAATGCCGGGAAAATGGCACCGTATGAATATGTGGTGGAATATGCCGGAGCGGAAGACGGAGAAGCACACAGAAAAATCTGTGGAGATGCTTACCGGCATGTTCCCCAGATCACGAAGGAAGATATGGATCGTTTTGCAAACGGCATCCATTATACGGTATATGAAAAGCTGGGGGCTCATCCTCTGGAGCTTGACGGAGAAAGCGGCACTTATTTTGCTGTATGGGCACCTAACGCCATGCGTGTCAGCGTTGTCGGGGATTTTAACGCATGGGACGGACGAATCCATCAGATGAGACGCCTGGGAGATTCCGGCATCTTTGAACTGTTTGTGCCGGGGGCGGAAGCCGGAGACTGCTATAAATTCGAACTTAAGATCAAGGGCGGACTTACCTATCTTAAGGCAGATCCTTACGGGAATGCTGCACAGAAGCGACCGGAGACCGCCTCTGTGATTACCGATATCCATAATTTTAAATGGGAAGATAAGGAATTTATTGAAAAACGCGGACAGTATCAGTGCGGCAATGCGCCGGTGAGTGTATATGAAATGTACCTGGGAAGTTTTGTGGCACCCGGGGAAGGAGAGGATTATGCGAATTACCGTGAAATTGCCCCGAAGGTGATCGATTATGTAAAGAAAATGGGATATACCCATGTAGAACTGATGCCTGTGATGGAACATCCTCTGGACGCATCCTGGGGATATCAGGTGATCGGCTATTATGCTCCTACCGCCAGATACGGCTCACCGGAAGATTTTATGTATTTTGTAAATGAATTGCATAAAGCGGGAATCGGTGTGATCTTAGACTGGGTACCGGCGCATTTCCCGAGAGATACCTACGGCTTGTCCGGATTTGACGGCACCTGCCTCTATGAACATCAGGATCCCAGGCAGGGAAGCCATCCTCATTGGGGCACATTGATCTATAATTATGGCCGTCCCCAGGTATCCAACTACCTGATTGCCAACGCTTTGTTCTGGGTAGAAAAATATCATGCGGACGGTATCCGTATGGATGCCGTGGCAAGTATGCTGTATCTGGATTACGGCAAACAGGACGGCGGATGGATTCCGAATATGTATGGCGGCAATGAGAATCTCGAAGCCATTGAGATGATCAAACATTTCAACTCGATCCTGAAAAAGAGAGATCCCGGAGTCTTGTCCATTGCCGAAGAAAGCACAGCATTTCCGATGATTACCGGCTCTCTGGATGAGGGAGGCTTAGGCTTTGACTTGAAGTGGAATATGGGCTTTATGAATGATTATCTGGATTATATCAAATACGATCCGTATTTTCGCAGCCATCACCACGGAGAACTTACTTTCAGCATGATCTATGCTTACAGTGAGAAATTCATGCTTGTATTTTCGCATGACGAAGTGGTACACGGCAAGGGAACACTGCTTGGCAAAATGCCCGGAGACAGAACACAGAAGTTTGCAAACTTACGTCTGACGTACGGTTATATGATGACGCATCCCGGCAAAAAGCTTCTTTTCATGGGACAGGATCTGGCGGAAGAAAAAGAATGGAATGAAATGCGCCGGGTGGAATGGGCATTACAGGAACAGGCAGAGCATGCCGGTGTACAGAGACTGGTGAAAGACCTGAATGCACTCTACAGAGGAAATAAAGCATTGTTCGAATGCGATGATCAGGCGAAGGGGTTCCGGTGGATGAACGAGATTTCAGCCAATGAATGTTATGTTAGCTTTGTGCGCAAGGGAGAAGAGGCAGAACAAATGCTTCTCGTAGTGGCAAACTTCTCCGGAGTGCCCAGAGAGATCACCACAGGGGTGCCTTATGAAGGAAAATATAAGGAAATCCTGAATACGGACGCGACCTGTTACGGCGGAAGCGGTATTGTAAATGACCGTGTAAAACATGCGGAAGATGTGGAATGGGATGATAAAAAGCAGTCCGTTACCGTAAAACTCGCACCGTTGTCACTAAGCATTTTGCAGTTTATCCCTTATACAGAGGCGGAACTTGAAAAAGTCATTGAAAAACGTATCCGTAAAAACACACCGATCCGTAAGACGGCAAACAAGACTGTTACTAAGGCAACAAACAAGGAGACGGTAGGCAAGACTGCGAATAAAGCTGCAAACAAGGCAACAGATAAGAACTCAAATAAGGCTGCCAATCAGAAACAGGAGAAATAAGACAACATGGATCTGACAGATAATGTAATCGAAGAAGTACAGAAAAAAGAAGGAGTCATTACCTCTTTTCTCAATACATTGCCGGAAAAAGCCCTGAATCTGGGACTCCGGATCGTGCTTGCCTTGCTTTTCTTCTTTATCGGCATGCAGCTGATCAAATTGATCCGCAAGCTTATCCGCAAGTCCATGAACCGGGCGGGAGCGGAGACCGGCGTGATCCAGTTTGTAGACTCCTTTGTAAAGGCATCCCTGTATATTATTTTAGTTTTGACATTAGCATCTTCTTTTGGCGTGGATGCAGCCAGTATTGTTGCTTTACTGGGATCCGCCGGCGTGGCCATCGGTCTTGCGGTGCAGGGAAGTCTTTCCAATCTGGCGGGCGGCGTTTTGATTCTGCTGCTGAAGCCTTTCCGCGTGGGAGATTATATCGTAGAGAGTTCTTCCGGAAAAGAGGGAATCGTAAAAGAAATTCAGATATTCTATACGAAACTCCTGACCTACGATAACCAGACTGTAATATTGCCGAACGGAAATCTGGCAAATAATACCATCGTAAATGTTACGGCGGCAGAATGCAGACGATGCGATGTGATGGTAGCAGTTTCTTACAGTGCCGACTTAAAGAAGGCAAAAGAGGTATTGACCGGCATGCTTTCCGCAGACACCAAAGTCATGAAGAACAAGGAGCATTTTGTATTCGTGAATGAGCTGGCGGATTCCGGAATCAATCTCTGCGTGAGATGCTGGTTTGCCAATGAAGATTATTGGGAAGGAAAATGGCGCATCACAGAACAGTGCAAATATGCGCTTGACGAAGCCGGAATCGAGATTCCGTTCCCTCAGATGGATGTACACATGAAGTAGATAATTATTTTCTTGACAAAGCTGCAAAAGAGCAAATCATAAGCAAGCTAGTTGTTCAAAATAAGCATCTGAGATACGATTTTGCGAATGAGACTTTGAATAGTTGCAAATTTTTATTGAATTTTGCAGGTGGTAATGATAATATTACCGTTGTAATATGGTGACTGTAAAGAATCTTTGCGGAAGAAAGTCTTAGACCCTGATGACAGTATTCTGTGGAAAAGGCTGTAAACCGAAATTTCCGGACAGTTACGCAACAGTATTTACATTTTTAGGAGGAAAAAGTTATGAAAAAGTTTCTGGCACTTGCACTTGCATCTGTCATGGCTGTTTCTCTGGTAGCATGCGGCAGCTCCAATACCAACACTGACGCAAATGCAGAATCCGGTGCAACAGCTACCAGCCAAGCCGCAGAGAGCGGCAGCGAAGAACCCGGTCTGAAGATCGCTATCGTATCCAGCCCTTCCGGTGTGGATGACGGTTCTTTCAACCAGGACAACTACAACGGTGTCCTGAAGTTTATCGAAGAGAATCCTAATGCAACCGTAACTCCCATTCGTGAGGAGACCGGTGACAGCGCAGCAGCTGTGCAGGCAGTCGCTGATGTAGTCGCTGACTATGATGTAATTGTATGCTGTGGTTTCCAGTTCGCCGGTATCGGCAACCTGGCACAGGAGAATCCGGATACCAAGTTTATCCTGATCGATTCCTGGCCTACCATTGACGGCACCGAAGTAACTGCAGATCAGGTGATCGACAATGTATATGCTGCTTACTATGCTGAGCAGGAGAGCGGTTTCTATGCAGGTATGGCTGCAGCACTGTCTACCACAACCGGTAAGGTTGCAGTTGTTAACGGTATTGCATATCCTTCCAATGTGAACTATCAGTACGGATTTGAGTGCGGCGTGAAGTATGTGAACGGTACCGAAGGTATGAATGTAGAAGTAGTAGAACTTCCTTCTTACGCAGGTACTGATGTCACCGGCGCAAATGTAGGCGGTAACTATGTAGGTAACTTCTCCGATGAAGCTACCGGTAAGGTACTGGGCAACGCTCTGATCGCTGAAGGCGTAGATATCCTGTTCGTAGCAGCAGGCGGTTCCGGTAACGGTGTATTCACCGCTGCTAAGGAAGCTGATGGTGTTAAGGTAATCGGTTGCGATGTTGACCAGTATGATGACGGTGCAAACGGTGACAGCAATATCGTTCTGACCAGTGGTCTGAAGGTGATGCATGATACTGTTTATAACGTACTGAACGAAGTAAAAGATGGTTCTTTCAAGGGCGCTAATGTGACTCTGACCGCAGCAGATGATGCTACCGGTTTCGTAAGTGAGGAAGGCAGATGCCAGCTCACTGCAGATGCTATTGAGAAAATCAAAGCAGCACAGGCTCTGTTAAAGGAAGGCAAGATCGTTCCTGCGGCAAACTTTAACGGTGTAACTCCGGAGACCTTTACCTGGTAGGAAGTATGAATTCACAAGAAGGTGATGGTGCGTAAACTGTCACCTTCTTCTTGTTTTTGCAATAAAAAACAGTAACTATTCCGTATTTTCTTCGCTAATTCAGGAACATTATCCAGGCTGTGAATAGTTACAAAAAGTACAGAAATGAGGATGAACATGTCGGAATATATTGTTGAGATGAAACACATCACCAAACGTTTCCCCGGAATCGTTGCAAATGACGATGTAACGATTCAGATCAAAAAGGGTGAGATTTTTGCTCTTCTGGGAGAAAACGGTGCAGGTAAATCCACCTTGATGAGTATGCTGTTCGGAATGTATGAGCCGGATGAAGGAGAAATCTATATCCGTGGGGAAAAGGTAAAACTCGAATCGCCCAATCATGCCACCAAACTGAATATCGGTATGGTGCACCAGCATTTCAAACTCGTATCCAACTATACGATCGCAGAAAACATTGTCATGGGTATGGAACCGGTGAAAAAGGTATTGGGCTGTATTCCTGTGGTAGATATGAAAAAGGCCAATCAGGATATCCGTGATCTTTCCGAAAAGTACGGACTGGCAGTCAATCCCACCGACGTGATCAGCGATATCAATGTCTCTACCCAGCAGAGAGTTGAGATTCTGAAGATGCTTTACAGAGAAGCAGAGATCCTCATTTTCGATGAACCGACGGCGGTTCTGACGCCGCAGGAGATTGATTTCCTGTTAGACATTATTAAATCATTGAGGGATGATGGCAAGACCATTATCCTGATTACACACAAACTGGAAGAAATCAAGCGGATCGCGGACAGATGTGCGATCTTAAATCGCGGAAAACTGATCGATATTATGGATGTGGCAACCACATCCACAAAAGTCATGGCTAATAAAATGGTAGGCCGTGAGGTTAACTTTGAAACAGAAAAAGAAACGGCGAAACCGGGAAAGACAATACTTAGCATAGATCATCTGAATGTCTATAATAAACAGGATTTTCAGGTGGTGAAGGATGTGTCTCTGGAAGTGCATTCCGGAGAGATTGTAGCGATCGCCGGTGTAGCGGGCAACGGACAGGTAGAGATCGCAGATGCCATTGCGGGACTGGTTCCGGTGCGTTCCGGCAGAATCCTGTTAAACGGCAGAGATATTACGAATCTGTCCATCAGAGAACGAACCGCAGAGGGAATATCTTATATTCCCGAGGACAGACAGAATTACGGATTGGTGATGGACTTTACTCTTTCGGAGAATCTGGCTCTTCGCAACTATTATAAGGAGCCGTTCTGCCATAAAGGAGTACTGGACCAGAAGACATTTGAAGATAACAGTGAAAAGCTGATAGAAAAATATGATATCCGGAGCGGACAGGGCAGTAAGACTGTGGTACGTTCCATGAGCGGCGGTAATCAGCAGAAAGCAATCATTGCCAGAGAAGTGGAACAGGATTCCTCTCTGATGATCTTTGTTCAGCCTACCCGCGGACTGGATATCGGTGCGATAGAGAATATTCATAAACAGATCATTGCAGAGAGAGATAAAGGCAAAGCAATTCTTCTGATTTCTCTGGAACTGGATGAAATCATGAACTGTGCGGATACGATTGCAGTTATTTATAACGGAAGCATACAGAAGATCGCCAAAGCCAGCAAACTGACCACTAATGAGGTCGGTGAGTTTATGATGGGCGTAAAAAAACAGGAGAAGGAGGCTTAAGACCATGAAAAAAATGACAAAATTCTGGAATGCAGTAAAAATCCCCCTTCTTGCGATCCTTTGCAGCCTTGTCGCAGGCGGTGTGATCATCGCGGTGACAGGCTCCAATCCTTTTAAGGCCTATTATGCATTGCTACAGGGAAGCGGACTGGCTCCCAAGTCTTCTTATGCAAGCTATAAGAGCATGCTGACAGACTTTATGAGTTATGTAAATTACTTTACTCCGATGATATTTGCTGCACTGGCAGTGGCGGTAGCGTTGCGTGCCGGTCTGTTTAATATCGGTGTCTCCGGACAGATGCTGGCGGCCGGTTTTACCGCAAGTATTGTAGTGGGATACAGCAGCTTAAATGCAGTACTGGCAAAGCCCCTTGTAATCATCATCGGACTGATCGTCGGCGGACTGGTCGGAGCGTTGATTGGTTTCCTGAAGTATAAGTTTAATATTAACGAAGTTGTATCTTCCATTATGCTGAATTACACGTTCCAGTATGTGATCAGCTTTTTTATCAATACATTCTTCGTGGATCCGGTATCCAGACAGTCAAAAGAGATTTCTGCGGCTTCCAGACTGACACTGATGGATACTGTGGTAGGAAATCTGAAGATGGACATTCCACTCGGTATTATCCTGGCACTGATCACGGTAGTGGCTGTGTGGTTTTTACTTGAAAAAACAAAGCTTGGTTATGAACTGAAGGCAGTAGGCTTTTCCAGAAGTGCGGCAAAATATGCAGGTATTAAAGTCGGAAAAAGCATGGTATTGTCCATGACAATCTCCGGAGCACTGGCAGGACTCGCCGGTGTGACCTATTATCTGGGCTATGTGGGATCGATTCAGCCGAAGGTATTGATCAGTACCGGATTCGATGCCATTGCAGTGTCACTGCTTGGTAACAATCATCCGTTCGGTATTGTGTTCTCTACGATGCTGATCACCCTGATCAGTAAGGGAAGCACCTACATGAAATCCGCAGCCGGTGTGGATGCGGAGATTGCATCGGTCATTACCGGTATTATTTTGCTGTTCAGTGCATGTAACGCTTACATTAAGTGGAAAATGGAACGAAACAGAAGAGAAAAGACGAATAAGACAAAGGAGGACAAATAAATGGATATTGTGATCATTGATGGTTTATCCTTTGCGCTGCCTTTATTTATCATGGCGATCGGCGGCATCTATTGTGAAAAATCCGGCGTGACCATGCTTGCCGTGGAAGGCTTGCAGGGATTCGGCGCTTTTGTCGGTGCTTTTGTGGCGGTTGCCATAGCAGGTAATTTTTCCGGAGATTCTCCGGTGCCGTTCTATATTGCCATGGTGATGGCTGCTGTGGGCGGAAGCGTGTTTGCTTTGATCCATGCGCTTTTGTGTCTGAAATTCAAAGCAAATCAGGTCATCAGCGGTGTGGTAGTCAATATTCTGGCAATGGCATTGACGGCATATCTGACGAAGCTTTTGAACCGTGTGGTGTTCGGAGCAACTTCCGATAAATTTGTCCTGACGGTATCTTCCAGAATCACTGTGCCCGGAATCTCCAAAATCCCGGTACTGGGCGCTTTGTTTACGAATTTATATCCGTTTGAGATCGTAATCGTGGTAGTGGCATTTGTTGCATGGTTTGTGATGTACAAGACGCGCTTCGGTATGCATCTGCGTGCCTGCGGTGACAATCCGCATGCAGTCGATGCGGCCGGAAGACAGGTAGGACAGATCCGTCTGGCAGCTATCATGATCTGTGGTGCGTTGTCCGGACTGGGCGGTATCTGTTTTGCCTATTCCATTTCCGCAAACTTTTCTTCCAACATTTATGTAGGCTATGGTTATCTGGCAATTGCTGCACTGATCTTCGGTAACTGGCGTATTCTGCCGACCTTGGGAGCATGTTTGTTATTCGGATTTGCCAGATCCGGTGGTTATCGTCTGGTACAGGTATTGCAGATGCCCAGCAGTTATCAGGATCTGGTGATGATTCTGCCTTATGTACTGACGCTATTACTGTTGGTATTTTTCTCCAAACAAAACGGTGCGCCGAGAGCATTGGGTGTGATCTACGACAAGGGTGCGAGGTAATGAATGCAATAAAAAAGAGAAAGCAGATTGCTTTCTCTTTTTTATTATCTAAGCTGAAAATGGGACTCGAACCCACGACCCCTTCATTACGAGTGAAGTGCTCTACCAACTGAGCTATTTCAGCGGACTAGGTTATTATATATGTTCTTCGGAATTTTTGCAACTGTAAAATTTATTATTTTGCAAAGATTACTACAAATGCCTGTAAATTATGTAGGAGACTGTAAGGCAGGATGC
The DNA here is from genome assembly GCA_934394665.1 of uncultured Acetatifactor sp. Classification (GTDB taxonomy): domain Bacteria; phylum Bacillota; class Clostridia; order Lachnospirales; family Lachnospiraceae; genus Acetatifactor. Next base: position 10,317 of record CAKRRS010000047.1, read on the forward strand.
CTTGCAGAACTCCGAAATTGGGCACTCACAGACAGGAATTACTTACCTGAAGGGAAAATGATAACTTGGTTTCAGCAACGGTGCTTTTTACTGTAATGCTCCAAAGATTGTGTCAGCAGATAGAGCAGCATGGCAATCACACACAGCAACAGGATAGAACTAATTACCATATCCAACTGGAACACCTGGGACCCGTAGATGATCAGGTAGCCTAAGCCTCGCCTGGCAGCCAGAAATTCTCCGATAATGACGCCGACCAACGATAAGCCGATATTGACTTTGGTCGTACTGAGCAAAGTCGGAATGGAGCCGGGAAGCACCACTTTGAAAAAGATGTCTCTGCGATTTCCGCCCAAAGTGCGGATCAGAATCTCTTTTTCAGGATCTACCTGATGAAAAGCGGTATAGAAACTGATAATAGATCCAAAGACAGCTACGGAGATTCCGGCGATGATAATGGTATTGATTCCGGTGCCCAGCCAGACGATGAACAGAGGAGCCAGGGCGGATTTCGGGAGACTGTTGAGCAATACCAGGTAAGGTTCCAGAATTTCTGACAGATGCCTGGAGAACCATAGTAACGTGGACATAAGGAGACTTACGAAGAATACCAACAGGAAACTCAGAATCGTCTCCAACAGGGTAATACCGATATGCAACGGCAGGGAACGCGTGGTCCATAATTCTTTCAGACACAGGATGACTCTATGCGGACTTGAGAAAAAGAAACTGTCGATCCAGTTTAAATCCGCGCTGATTTCCCACAATAGCAGGAAAACACCCAACAGAAAGAAACGTAGGAAAGAGATCTGTCTGTGGTGGCTTTTGTGCTCGTGAAGATATTGTTCCTGATTGGTCTGCGTCTGTCTGGCTTTAGGTTTCATCGGTCAATTCCTCCCATAGTTTTTTGAAATAATAGGGAAACTCCGGTGCATTTCTGGCAGCTAACGGAGAATCATCCTGTAAAGTAAGGCGGATCGGCAGTACGGCTTTGATTGTTGCGGGACGGCTGGAAAGCACATAGACTTTATCCGCCAGGCTGATGGCTTCGGACAGATCATGGGTTACGATGATCATGGTTTTTCCGGCTTTCCGGATCAGATGACAGATATCTGAAGATACCATGAGCCTCGTCTGGTAGTCCAGCGCGCTGAACGGTTCATCCAACAGCAAAAGCTGTGGATCCAGAGCAAGCGTCCGAATCAGAGCAGCTCGTTGTTTCATACCTCCGGACAACTCTGAAGGACGTTTGTTTTTAAATTGTTCCAATCCATAGTCTGATAATAATTGATTTACACAAGCAATGCGTTCCGGGGTGAGTGTGTGATGAATTTCCAGACCTAATGTGACATTCTGGAAAATGGTGCGCCATTCAAATAAATGATCATGCTGCAACATATAACCGATGCGCGGATAGTGGAGAGAACCGTCCGGATTATTGACGACGATGGTTCCTGTCTCGGGAGCCATCAGGCCTGCGATAATCGACAGCAGAGTGGATTTGCCGCAGCCGCTGGGACCTACCAATGCGACAAATTCCCCTTCCTTTACCGCAAAGGAGATATCCTTTATGGCACCGGTTTCGCCAGCCAGATTATGATAGGAGTAACCTATATTTTTTAATTCGATAAGAGCTCCCATAAAAAGGCATTCTTCCTTAATGGCAATAGTTATTGTTATAGTATGAATCCAAAATGAAAAAGTGTTTTACAGAGAAAAGAAAGACGGGTAAAGAGAACGGAAAGTGATGAAATTCACTGTATTGCATTAAAGTGACGTTTGTGATATGATTAATTGCAATCAATTTCTGAAAAATAAGCATTTTTGCAGACCTATGATAGAAAAAGAGATGGGAGAACAACCATGGCACAGTTATGGGGAGGACGTTTTACCAAGCAGACAGATCAGCTGGTGTTTGATTTCAATGCGTCCATAACATTTGATCAAAGATTGTTTCACGAGGATGTCACCGGAAGCATTGTACATGCAACGATGCTTGCAAAGCAGGGGATCCTGACCGAGGAAGAACGTAAGAGTATTGTAGACGGACTTACCGGTATTCTGGCAGATGTGGATGAAGGCAGGCTGGCAATCGATGAGACCCAGGAGGATATTCACAGTTTTGTGGAAGCAACATTGATCGACCGCATCGGGGATGCCGGCAAAAAGCTGCATACCGGACGCAGCCGTAACGATCAGGTAGCACTGGATATGCGTCTGTATACCAGAACTCATGTCGCAGCAGTGGATGGGCTTTTGAAAAAGCTCCTGGAAGCAATCTTAGATACCATGGAGAATAACCTGGAGACTTATATGCCCGGCTTTACGCATTTACAGAAGGCACAGCCGATTACGCTGGCACACCATTACGGTGCTTATTTTGAGATGTTTAAGAGAGACAGACAGCGTCTGGCAGATATTTATAAACGTATGAATTACTGTCCGTTGGGAGCAGGTGCACTGGCAGGAACTACCTATCCTCTCGACCGGGAATATACGGCAAGGCTTCTCCGATTTGAGGGACCGACGTTGAACAGTATGGATTCTGTGGCGGACAGAGATTATCTGATTGAGTTTCTGGCGGCTCTTTCCACGATCATGATGCATTTAAGCCGCTTCAGCGAAGAAATTATTATCTGGAATTCGAATGAATATCAGTTTGTGGAACTGGACGATGCTTATTCCACCGGAAGCAGCATCATGCCGCAAAAGAAGAATCCGGATATTGCAGAGCTGGTAAGAGGCAAGACCGGAAGAGTCTATGGTGCCTTGATGGCATTGCTTACCACCATGAAGGGATTGCCGCTTGCCTATAATAAAGATATGCAGGAAGACAAGGAAATGGCTTTTGATGCCATGGATACTGCGGCTGACTGCATTACGCTGTTCACCGGTATGATCCGTACCATGAAGTTCCGTAAGGATCGTATGGCGAAAAGTGCCATGAATGGGTTTACCAACGCAACGGACGCTGCAGATTATCTGGTGGGAAAGGGGGTTCCTTTCCGGGATGCGCACGGTATTATCGGCAGACTGGTATTGTACTGTATTGATAAAAACACATCCATTGATGCATTGAGTCTGGAAGAACTGCGTTCCATCAGCGATAAATTCGATGAGGACATTTACGATGCGATTTCTCTGAAGACCTGCGTGGAGAAACGACTGACCATCGGCGCACCGGGTGCGGAAATGATGAAACAGGTGATTAAGAAACAGAAAGAATATCTGAAAAATGATGCGATAGAGGAGTACCAACAGTCTTTGGAAGACCGTCTTTCCTAAGTGAAAACGGACAGGTCTTTTACAGATAAAAAGGAATTGCACTAAGCTGAGGAGGAAATGAAAAATGAGTGAAAAATTACGTGTGGGTATCCTGGGCGGTACAGGAATGGTAGGACAGAGATTTATCTCCCTGTTAGAGAATCATCCCTGGTTCGAGGTGACAACGATTGCAGCAAGTCCCCGTTCCGCAGGCAAAACCTATGAGGATGCAGTGGGCGAGCGTTGGAAGATGACGACACCCATGCCGGAAGCCGTGAAGAAAATGGTTGTTATGAATGTTAATGAAGTAGAGAAGGTAGCTTCTCAGGTTGACTTCGTATTCAGCGCCGTTGATATGACCAAGGATGAGATCAAGGCTATTGAAGAAGCATATGCCAAGACCGAAACCCCGGTAGTATCCAACAACAGTGCACACAGATGGACTCCGGATGTTCCCATGGTAGTACCTGAGATCAATCCCGAACATTTTAAGATCATTGAGTCCCAGAAGAAGAGACTGGGCACCACCAGAGGATTTATTGCAGTAAAACCGAACTGTTCCATTCAAAGCTATGCACCGGTTCTGACTGCATGGAAAGAATTCGAGCCGTATGAAGTGGTTGCTACCACCTATCAGGCAATCTCTGGTGCCGGTAAGACTTTTAAGGACTGGCCCGAGATGGTAGGCAACATTATCCCGTATATCGGCGGTGAGGAAGAGAAGAGTGAGAAAGAGCCCTTACGTATCTGGGGCAAGATCGAAGGAGACAAGATTGTTCCCGCAACCTCTCCCGTGATTACCTGTCAGTGTATCCGTGTGCCGGTATTGAACGGTCATACCGCAGCGGTATTTGTAAAGTTCCGCAAGAAACCGACCAAAGAACAGCTGATCGAGAAGCTGGTCAGCTTTAGCGGTGAACCGCAGAGACTGGGACTTCCCAGTGCTCCGAAGCAGTTCATCCAGTATCTGGAAGAGGATAACAGACCGCAGGTGGCTCTGGATGTAGAGTTTGAAAACGGCATGGGCATTAGTGTAGGTCGTCTGAGAGAAGACACTGTATATGATTATAAGTTCGTAGGTTTATCGCATAATACCTTACGCGGAGCGGCTGGGGGAGCTTTACTCTGCGCAGAGCTTTTGAAAGCACAGGGTTACATCACCAAAAAATAAAGGGTGAGTGTGGGGTTATGAATGAGTTACACTATCAGCTGGATCTTATGCGCGCAATGAATCAGAAGCTGAGCGCGAGGGAGAAAATGTATCGTCTGTTGTGCGATACCATGGATTATGCGTATGTCTACTATTCCTTTGAAAAGAACACGGTCACAACGTTAGGAAAATGGGAAGAGTTTTTTGACTTTCAGATTCGTGACAGACGGGATTTTGCGAAGTTTCAGGAAATGGTGGACGAACCGTATGTATTGGCACTCAGGGATATGCTGTTTTTGGAAAAAAGCGGGCAGGAGACTTCTTCGGTAGAATGTATGCTGAAGGGGAAAAAGGCCTGGCTGCAATTTTCCTGCAGAATATTTTATGAAGATGGGCGACCTGCAGATCAGATTATTGTGGTACAAAATATCACAAAACAGAAGACGCAGAACGAAGAACTTCTTTATATGGCGTACTATGACGGACTTACGGGGTTGTATAATCGTAATTATTTTGTGCGTCTGTTGTCGGATTTTTTACGCCGCGCGAAAGAAGACAACCGGCTGGTCAGTGTGCTTGTAATCGATATTGATGATTTCCGCAAGGTGAACGACGGCCTGGGCATTGTAGCCGGGGATGAACTGGTACAGCAATTCGGCTCTTTCCTGAAGGAATTTAATAATGACGATGTCATCGTATGCCATTTGACCAGTGATGTATACTGTATGGCAATCTATGATCCCTGCGGCAGCAAGAGTGTGGAACATATCTATAAAGAGATCGTCAACCGTACCAAAGAGCCGTTTTACCTCGTGGGAGGACAGGTCTTAAATATTACTGTCAGTATCGGTGTTGCCGAATATCCGGAGGCTGCGGCTTCTGCGTTGGAGCTGATCAACTGTGCGGAAATTGTAATGTTTAAAGGAAAGTCTCTCGGCAGGAACCGGATTCAGTATTTTGATACACCGATTTTGAATGACTTCCTGAAAAATGTAGAACTGGACAGCAAATTAAAGGAAGCTGTATTTGAAAATAATTTCCTGATGTATTATCAGCCGCAGTATTATGCCGGCAATCAGAAGCTGCGCGGTGTGGAGGCATTGATCCGTTGGAAAGACGGAAACGGCAGAATGATCAGTCCAGCAAAATTTATCCCGATTGCAGAGAAAAACGGTACGATTATTCCTATAGGCAACTGGGTACTGGAACAGAGTATTAAGACCTTTTCCGGTTGGAGAGATCGTTATGGTGTGCCGTTTGTATTGTCCGTAAATATTTCCGCACTGCAATATGAGAAGGAAGATTTTGTGGATTCGCTTCTCTATATGATACATAAGTATGAGGTATCTCCGGGAGAAATCGAGCTGGAGATTACGGAGAGTATACTGATCGATGATTTTGATGCCGTCACCGCAAAAATGCAGCAGCTGAAAGAATACGGAATCCGCATTTCACTGGATGATTTCGGAACGGGATTTTCATCCTTGTCCTATTTGAAAAAACTGCCGATCAATACGCTGAAGATCGATAAATCCTTTACAGATACCCTGTTGACGGACTCGGCGACCAGAATTATTACGGAATCCATTGTCAGCATGGTAAAGTCACTTGGCTTCGAATCAATCGCGGAAGGCGTGGAGGAAGAACAGCAGTATAAGTATCTGCGTGCGATCGGCTGTGACATCATACAGGGATATCTGTTCGGAAAACCTCTGCCGGAAGAGGAAATAGAACATTTGCTGCAGAAGATTTATTAAAATCGCAAATTTAATGAGATGATAGACAGAGAGTCGTTATAATGACGGCTCTCTGAAACGCTTATAGGGAAAATAACGAAATACAATTTTCCAACAAGGCACACAACAGTATAACAGGTCATAAAAAAGAAAGGCATTACGTGGGTAAAAATTTATTTATTGCAGAGAAACCCAGCGTTGCACGAGAATTCGCCAACGCTTTAAAATATAATATGAGATCCAAAGACGGATATTTAGAGTCGGAGGAAGCGATTGTTACCTGGTGTGTCGGACATCTGGTGACCATGAGCTATCCGGAAGTGTATGATGAAAAATTCAGGCGTTGGAGCTTTGACACCCTTCCCTTTTTACCGAAGGAATTTAAGTACGAAGTCATAGAGAATGCCAAAAAGCAATATACGATCGTAAGTTCCCTGCTGAACCGACCGGATGTGACGACGATTTATGTCTGTACCGACTCCGGACGTGAGGGAGAATATATCTATCGCCTGGTAGAGCAGATGGCCGGCGTGCATGGCAAAGAGCGGAAACGTGTGTGGATCGATTCACAGACGGAGGAAGAAATTCTGCGTGGAATCAAAGAAGCAAAGGATCTTTCAGCGTATGATAATCTGGGAAATGCGGCATATCTGCGTGCCAAGGAAGACTATCTGATGGGGATTAATTTTTCCAGGGCATTGACGTTAAAGTATGGACGCACGGTGAAAGAGTATCTGAAGAGAGACCGGGCGGTGATTTCGGTCGGCCGTGTCATGACCTGTGTGCTTGGCATGATTGTGAACAGGGAGCGTGAGATCCGTTCGTTTACCAAGACCCCGTTTTATCGTGTGATCGGTAACTTTAAGTTGCAGGAGAAACCGTTTACCGCAGAGTGGAGAGCGGTGGAAGGATCCCAATATTACAATTCCCCGGCATTATACAAGGAAAACGGTTTTAAGAAAAAAGAAGATGCCGAGCATTTGATTACAATGCTGACAGAAGAACCGGCAGGGCCGGTGACCGTGACCGGCATCGAGAAAAAAAAAGAAAATAAAAATGCACCGCTTTTGTATAATCTGGCGGAATTGCAGAATGACTGCTCCAAATATTTCAAGATCAGTCCGGATGAGACGCTTCGTATTGTGCAGGAATTGTATGAGAAAAAGATGACGACTTATCCCCGAACGGATGCCAGAGTATTGTCCACCGCAGTGGCAAAGGAGATTCATAAAAATATCGGCGGACTTCGGAATTATGCACTTGCGGCACCTTTTGCCAAAGAAGTGCTCGAACAGGGCAGCTATAAGAATATTGCGAAGACCCGTTATGTGAATGATAAACAGATTACGGATCATTATGCAATCATTCCGACAGGACAGGGACTGAATAACCTGGCCGGGCTTACCCCAACTTCGGCCAAAGTGTACGAGATCATTGTGCGGAGATTTTTAAGTATTTTCTATCCGCCGGCTGTCTATCAGAAGTTTTCACTGACTGTAAAAGTGAAGGAGGAAAGCTTTTTTGCAAGCTTTAAGGTGCTGGTACAGGAAGGCTATCAGAAAGTAACGGCGTTTTCTTTTAAGAAGGATAATCCGGCTCCCAAGGAGGAGAAGGAAGGAGAAAACGAAAGTGCAGATGAAAAATGCGATGCAGAACTTACGAATCTGTTACTGCATTTGAAAAAAGGTGATGCGTTGTCGGCGGACTCTTATGAAATCAAGGAAGGTGAGACTTCGCCGCCCAAACGTTACACGTCGGGAAGTATCATTCTGACGATGGAAAATGCCGGACAGTTTATCGAAGACGAAGAACTCAGAGCGCAGATCAAAGGAAGCGGTATCGGCACCAGTGCTACCAGAGCCGAGATTTTGAAAAAGCTTGTAAATATCGAATATCTGGCTTTGAATAAAAAGACCCAGGTATTGACGCCGACCCAGATGGGGGAGATGATTTATGATGTTGTATCGGATTCCATCAAACCGCTCTTGAATCCGGCACTGACCGCAAGCTGGGAAAAGGGACTGACGATGGTGGCGGACGGTGTGATCACACCGGAAGAATACATGAAAAAGCTTACGGATTTCGTCGGCAGGCGAACGATTGCCGTGCGCGGATTGAACAATCAGGGGGTGCTATGGAGACAGTTCCAGGCGACAGAAAACTTTTATCAGAAGAAAACAAAATAATGAAAATGCAAGGCAAACAAATTTTTTAAACGTTTATCAGTGAAAAACTATAGCTTAAATAGAAAAAGAGCAAATGGTGCAAAAATATGCACAGAAAAGAGGTCTTTTATGGAAAACATTACCATTGAAAATCTGTATGATCTGACAGAAACCATTGCTGCCGATCTGTTCACCGAGGCAGAGTTTCCCTGGGAGGTACTGCCCAGAATTCATGATTTCATTTTGGAACTCGGCAAGAGACTCCCGGAGGAAATATTTGAAAAAAGAGGTGAAGACATCTGGGTGGCAAAGAGTGCGAAAGTAGCCCCCACAGCCTGCCTGAACGGACCGCTGATCATTGATGAAGAAGCAGAGATCCGCCACTGCGCATTTGTCCGCGGCAATGCCATTGTAGGAAAAGGTGCAGTAGTCGGCAATTCCACAGAGCTTAAAAATGTAGTACTTTTTAATAAAGTGCAGGTGCCGCATTATAATTATGTGGGAGACAGTATCCTTGGCTTCAAATCTCATATGGGTGCCGGATCCATTACCTCTAATGTGAAGAGTGACAAGACATTGGTGGTTGTAAAGAACGGGGAAGAGAAGATCGAGACCGGACTGAAGAAGATGGGAGCCATGCTGGGTGACCATGTAGAAGTCGGCTGCAACAGCGTGCTGAATCCGGGCACCGTAATCGGACGCAATTCGAATGTATATCCGACTTCCTGCGTCAGAGGTGTGATCCCTGCCGGACATATTTTCAAAAGACCCGGAGAAATTGTAGCAAAAGCGTAATCGAATCGGGAGTAAATGCACTTTTCAAAGGATTACACAACATTGAAAAAATAAATGGATAATATCTAATGCATCGATGAAATCAGGTTGACGAATGTCCTTTTATGGGTTATGATATTTACCAGTGCAACGCTTTGACGGTTTAAAGCGCCTATGCACTACAGTAAACGAACCGAAAGATTCGCAGAAAAGAGGGCATTTATTATGAAAAAGAAATTATTATCTGTTGTACTTACTGCGGTAATGGCAGCATCTGTTCTGACAGGCTGCGGCAGCACCGATAACGGAACCGCTGCTACCGGCGCAGCACAGAGCGAAGCAGGCGCTTCCACAAATGCAGCTGCTACAGATGGCAAGGTATATAACATCGGTATCTGCCAGCTGGTTGAACATGAAGCTTTGGATGCGGCAACGCAGGGCTTTCAGGATGCATTAAAAGAAAAGCTGGGTGACAACGTAACATTTGATCTTCAGAACGCACAGGGTGAGCAGACCACAGCGACAACCATCTGCAATGGTTTTGTATCTGACGGTGTAGATCTGATTCTTGCAAATGCTACTTCTCCTTTACAGAGTGCAGCAGCAGCTACTACCTCGATTCCTATTCTGGGTACTTCTGTTACCGATTATGCAACTGCACTGGAGATTTCCGACTGGTCCGGTGCTACCGGCAGAAATATTTCCGGTACTTCCGATCTGGCTCCCATTGAAGAGCAGGAAGCTATGTT
>CAKRRS010000048.1 GCA_934394665.1 uncultured Acetatifactor sp.
GGTATGTAATGCAATTTGGGAAGAGATCACGTTGGAAAGTACCTCTCTGCCGTTTTTTACCACTGACGCTGCCGTCTCGTCACAGGAACTCTCGATTCCCAGAATATAAATGTCTTTTTGCTTTTCTGTTTCTGCCATTTTTCTGCCTGCTTTGTTTCTATTTTTCTATGTTGAATGCTTTCTGTGGAATGTCATTTTGGAAATAGCATTACATTATGTTTCCGGCTGCTGATCCAGGCTGTCATTCAGCTCATCCGCTGTCTCCCAGCCGTAGATCCTCCATTTGCGGTTCTCGTCCCTGCGCAGGAGATACACCATTACGGTAGAACTCTTTTTCCCGTTTTCCATCATACCATAGCCGCAGGAAATCCGCGCAAAAGAATAACCATCTGCTGTATAATAGTCCACATTGGTACTTGGTGCAAGCGAAACGCTTGTTATTTTTCGTTTATTGTCCTTATAGCTCTTGATCTCGCCCTGTAAACGGATCAGATAGGCATCTTCTTCATTATTTTCCCGAAGCTTTTCATCGAAAAGCTGAAGTGATTTTCTTCCCAGAGCTTCGATTTCTTCACTCGTACACTCCTCATTATAGAAGCATTTGATCAAATCATTGTAGTATTTGATCACTTCCTTCGGGGTTGCCGGGTAATTATTATCCAGATCTCTGGAAAGTGCCGTATCTACCGCCGACATCACAGCCTCCTGCTGCTGCGTACGGCTCCGTCCGGACAGATAAGAATAATATCCTACCACAAGGACAATGAGAAACACAAGAAAAATGGTAATCTTAGTCATTGACGTATTATTTGTTTTCATTGTCATTTACCATATCCTTTCTTATGTTTATTCGTCCTCAAAGTTCAATTCCATCGTCCAGCCGTCTTTTGCAGCATAGGCTGCCGGGAAAATCTTTCTGACATCATCCATGAATTCTTCAGGTCTCGTCATGGAAGGGCTGTAATGCGTCAGCCATAACCTGAAAGCCTCTACTTCTTTTGCGATTTTGGCCGCTTCGTACATCGTCATATGCTTGTGTTCTCTGGCCTTTACCAATTTATCCGGCTCGCCGTACATCCCCTCTAAGATCAAAAGGTCTGCGCCCACCGCATTTTTCCGAATACTCTCTGTCGGTCTGGTGTCGGTGCTGTAAGTCACCTTGAGACCTTTGCGTTCCTCGCCGAGCACCATATCCGGTGTAAATATCCGCCCATTTTCTTCCAGCGTCTCGCCTTTTTGCAGGCGGTTCCAGAACTTCATGGGGATCTCCTGCTTCAGAGCTCTCTCTTTATCAAACCGACCGGCGCGGTCAATTACCATACTATAGCCGTAACAGAGTACATTGTGATTCACTTTAAAGGCTTCCAGACGGAAACCGTCAAATGCAAAGCTTTGTGCATTCTCTGTGATTTCCATGCATTTTACTTCAAACGGAAGTTCCGGAGCGATCACGCGTAAAGATGCTACCACTCTGGTCAGACCTTTGGGACCGATCAAAAGAAGTGGTTCTGTCCGCTCCGCATTTCCCATGGTTAAAAGCATTCCCGGCAGTCCGCTGATATGATCCGCATGAAAATGGGTAAAACAGATAATGTCGATGGGGTTAGGGCTCCAGCCCTTTTCCCGCATAGCGATCTGGGTGCCTTCGCCACAATCGATCAGAATACTTTTTCCATTATAACGCATCATCAGAGAGGTCAGCCACCTGTATGGTAGCGGCATCATTCCCCCTGTTCCCAATAAGCAAACGTCTAACATTTTTCCTCACAATCTGCTGTCTGCACAGCATGTTCGTATCAAATCTATAAAAGCTCTGTTTCAGACAATTCTTCTGCCGGGATACAGAATGTCTGAATCCACTTGTCATAACAGTCTTCACACAGATCAAATTTCTGTCTGGTACCGTCTTTTCCGCTGAAATATCCGAACCGGGCATCTGCCGTAAAATATCCTTCCCGGATCATTCCTTTTTCCACTTTCAATTCTTTCCCACATTTGTTGCATACGATCCGGCAAAGTTCGCCGTCTTTGTATCTTCTCATCTTCCTTCCGCCTTTCTCCCACAAGCAGATTTGCTGCCCGCACCTCGTCATAACCTTGCAATCAAATCGTCCACGCTTATCAACAATATTGCCTACAGGCAGCCTATTGATCCCACACGCGTCCGCACTGCTCATTATAACTTAAAATCACATCAAGCGGTGGTGGTAATACTTGTTAAACACTTTCGCGGCGCCACATGATCATGGCATCTTCGGTCGGTTTCTCATAAAACTTCGGTCGGATTCCTTCGGATACAAAGCCGTATTTTTCATATAAATGAATCGCAGGTGCATTGCTCACACGTACTTCCAGCGTGTAAGCGCTGATTCCCCGTTCTGTTCCCAGACGGATCAATGCTTCCAGCATTCTGCCGCCTACTCCCAGATTCCGGTATTCCGGTGCCGTCACCACATTGTCAATATTGCCCTCGTGGAAACTGTCCGTGAGTCCTGCACAGCCGGCGATCCGTCCATCCACCTCTGCCACGACATAGAGACAGTAGTCTCTCGAAAGTAGTCCGCGGAAATCCTCTGCCGACCACGGCATGCTGAAAGAAGCAGCCTCGATCCGGCTCAGTTCTTCGATATCGGTATCCCGGAGCAAGCGAATCTCTGTCTTCATTCCTGCGTTCCTTTTTGTGCAGCTTTCTCCTGCTCTTCACGTTCCCGTTCTGCCTGACTTTTCCGCAGGTATTCCGGTTCGTGCTGTGCAGCGGTTACTGTTTTGCCCTGTGCAAAATAGATGGCACCGAGGGATGCCACACTGGCTGCACGCTGTCTGTTATCGGATGCCGGTGCAAAAGAACAGGGCACCTGCAGCTTCTGTAAAATCTGTTCCTTGTATACCGGGACACCGTCTCCCAAAAAGATGACTTCCCGTCCCATTCCGTTTAATTCTTCTGCCAACTCGTCCACTGCAATGGCACACTGGTCTTTCAGGATATGCATCTCATAAGAGGCTTCGGTTGTGGTTTGTGTTTTTTCACTTCTTGTAAATTCATAGATTCCGGTGTACACCTGACTGCGTCTGGCATCCATGATCGGGCATACCAGCTTATCCGTTCCCCAGAGATTAAACGCAAGTCCCTCCAGGGTAGGCACTTCTACCAGCGGAAGGTTCAGTGCAAGACCCAGTCCCTTTGCCGTAGCCGCTCCGATACGCAGTCCCGTAAAGGATCCGGGGCCTGCAGAGATGGCAATGGCATCTATCGTATGCAGATCCAAATCGATCATCTGACGAATCTCGTCAAGCATCGGCAATAACGTCTGGGAATGTGTTTTCTTATAATCCGTTGTATATTCCGCAATCAGGACATCATCTTCCACAACGGCTGCACTTGCAACCAGTCCGGAGCTGTCCAATGCTAATAGCTTCATAAAATATTTCCTGCCTTTCAAACCTTACTTTTCTTCCACTGTAATCCGACGATAATCAAATCCCTTCTCCAGATCTTTTTCTATCGTTACCTGCCTGTAATGCTCCGGCAGGATCTCTTCGATCAGGTTCGCCCATTCGATCAGGCACAATCCCTCTCCGTAAAAGCAATCCTCGTAGCCGATCTCTTCCATCTCTTCCACATCGCCGATACGGTATACATCAAAATGGTAAAAAGGCATGCGCCCCTCTTCATAAATCTGTACAATGGTAAAAGTAGGACTGTTGACCGGCTCTGTGATACCAAGTCCGGTGGCAACCCCCTGGGTAAACACGGTCTTCCCCACACCCAGATCACCGATCAGGGTATAGACCTGACCGGGAAGCGCTTCCCTGCCGATTTTCTGTCCCAGCGCAAAGGTTTCTTCCGCGCTGTAGGTCTCTATGATTTCTTTTTGATTTGTTGCTTTTTGCATCTCCATCTGCGTATTCTTCCTAATGCGATCCATTTTCGGACGACAAATGTTGTCCATTTTCCTCTGCCATATTTCCCCACTACGTTACAGGCGAATTTTCACTTTTGCAGGAGGCATGTGCGTTGAAATCATTTCAATAACATCCGTTGTCTTATCCTGCATCTGCTTCTTTGGGAAAATCGTGGCGTTATTTTTTGCCGTATATACGATCACGCTGCGGCCGGTGGACACCGCTTTCAGGCAATCCTCCCATTTCTGGCAGGTCGAATTTTCTCCCTGTGAAATCGTGATGCCGTTTTCGTCCAGGACATAGTGCAACGTTTCCCGGAACACCGCATTGTTTGCAACCTGCTGTTTGCTTTTGATCAAAAGTGTCCACGGGAGATAGAGTAATATCACCACGCCCAGGATCAGATAAATCCAGTACTGTCTGGAAATTCCGACAATCACTCCCAGTGCGCCGATCACAGCTCCCAAAAGTCCGGAGACGCTGTTATAACTGTGTCTCAGCAGAAAATCATATAAATCTCCCGATGTAATTTTAACATCCAATTCTACCATAGGTTACTTCCTTACATAAATTTTGGCGCCTAAGCGCAAAATTGCATACTACGATGTCATTATAGAATTTTTCCCATAAAAAAGCAAGTAAAGAACCGCAGGAAATCTGATGTGATCCTGTGATCTGTCAGATTTTCTGCGGTTCTTGTGTGTGACGACCAGAGCTTACCCTTGCCTGCTATTCATGCCGCAATGCCTCGATGGGGCTCAGTTTTGCTGCTTTTTTTGCTGGATAGATGCCGAAGAAAATACCCACTGCGGAAGAGAACAGGCTGGCTCCCAATACCGTGCCGACACTTACTTTTGCCGTGAAACCAATCAGACTGCAGATACCAAATGCGCCCGCCACACCGATGAGGATACCGATCAGGCCTCCCAGCAATGTGATAATGGCGGATTCCGACAAAAATTGCAGCAGAATGGATCCCGTCCGGGCTCCCAGCGATTTACGGATACCAATCTCTCTGGTACGTTCCGTTACGGACACCAGCATGATGTTCATGACACCGATACCTCCTACCAATAAGGAAATGGCAGCCACAAATACGACAAATACAGTGATGTAACTTAAAATCTGGTTCATTTGACTCATATAGTCATTAAAGTTCTCGACACCGATCAGATTTTTCCCACGTACATCATGTCTGTTCTCCATGAGCCGTACCACATCCGAAGCCACCTGCGATGCATTTTCCCCACCGTCACTGATGATCAGAAGATCATTATAAGATACATAGAATCCATAATCTTCCGAGACAACGGAAATAGGTGCTTCCAAAGAAATCGTAGTATTACCGACCATGCCCATGAGTTTGGAAGCATTATCCTTACGAATGCCGACGATCGTAAATTCCTGTGTTACACCGTACAGGCTGAAATCAAATGTCATTCCTACGACATTCGTATTGCCGAACAGCGTTCTGGCGCTGCTTTCTGTGATAATACAGACCTTATTGGCAGAATAATAATCCGTATCCGAGAAATATCTGCCTTTGATGATCGGATCATTGTTGGAATATTCCAGTCCCGGCATACCGAAGGTCGCAGATGCCGCAAAAGTGCCTTTTCTCCCCGTCGCTGTTCCTCCAAAGCTCCAGGAAGGTGTTACCGCCTTGACATTTGGGACTTTCTCCATAATTGCATCGATATCTTCTTCTGAAAACTCTATCGCAGAACCATCATCATTGTCCTTCGAATAAATGTAGATCTGCCCACCTGCCATCGCATTGAGTTCTCCGTTGATGCCGCTCTTTACGCCATCGCCGATAGAAATGATCATGATCACGGAAGAGATACCGATGATAATACCAAGCATTGTCAGAACGGAACGGCCCTTATTGCTCCGGATATTCATCAAAGCAATTTTGATGTATTCCCATACTTGTGCCATAAATCCGCCCTCCTACTCCCGGGACACGACGCTTACTGCCATGCCCTCTTCCAGGCTCTCCCCGGTAACGCTGCTTACAATGATCTCATCCGCTTCTGTGATGCCATCCAGAATTTCTGTATATTCATCGGAGGAAATGCCGCAGGTGACAGGACGCCTTGCAACCATTCCGTTTTCCACTACATACAGAAAATCACCGTCTTTGTCCGCATTGATTGCTTCTACCGGAATCAACAGGGTATCTTTTGCACTATTGGTATGTACGGTCAGTTTGGCATCCAGGCCGAGAATGATCTTGTCATCCGGATGGGTCAGATGTACTTCCACACCGACCATCGGGGTATTGGAAGCATTCACGGTTGCCATACGATTGATTTTGCTGATTTCACCTTCATATTTGTTCCCTGAAATGGTCACATCCACTTTCTGACCGAGTGCCAGTTTTGCAACATCTGATTTAGATGCGTCGAAGGTTACCTTCACATTATCACTGCTCTCCAATGTGATCAGCTGTGCGCCTTCCGTTACGCTGGCTCCCGATACACCGGTGCATTCCGTCACGATACCGTCGAAGTCCGCAACAATTCCTTTTTGTGCTTTGTCGTATTGTTCTTTCGCTTCCTGATAAGTCAGTTGTGCCAAATCCTTATCTGCCGCATAGGCCTGGGACTGGTAACCGTTCAGGATCGTGCTTTCGCTGCTTCCCTTCTGACTCTGCATCTGTGCTTTGTAGTTCTCACATTCTGTGATATGCTCCTGGACAGTTGCAATCTCATTCTGCATATTTACTACATAATCGCTGGAATTTGCAATGGACTGCACATAAGAATTTCTTGCCTGGCTGCTGCTGATATCCTGTAATTCCTTATTGATTTCTGCTGCACGGCTCTGGTTCACACCGTCCTGTAGTTCTTTGTTCAGATCTGCTGCTTTTCTGGATAAGTTATAGCTTTCCTCTGCTAACTGTCTCTGTGTCTCTCGCTGGCTCTTGCTCAGTTTATCCTGCAGTTCTTTCAGATAAGCTTTGTAATCCGCAAGCTGCTGATCCAACACGGCCAGGTTGGTATTTGCTTCATTCAATTTTGCATTGCTCTTGCTGTTCTCCGACATGGTACTGTTGTAGGTAGCATTGCTCTTGGTCTGCTGTAAAGTTGCCTCCTGCAAGCGCTCCTCCATCTGATCCATGTCATAAGTCATCAGTACCTCTCCGGTCTTGACAGCATCTCCGGCAGCTACATTGATTTCATTTAATCTCCCGTTCACCGGAGCAAAGAGAATCACTTTCTCTTCGCTGGCAACCTTGCCGCTGGTACTGACGCTCTCCTCGATATCTCCGCGGACTGCTGCGGCTGTGGTCACCATCACTCCCATGTTGCCGGAAAATGCACAGCTGACCATACGGAGGATGATCAAAAGGATAACGACAATTGCAATAATAACAGGTGCTTTTTTACGTTTCTTTCCTGTTTTATTACTTTCCTTTTGCTTCTTTTGCTGCTTTTTTAATTCCTTCTGCTTTCTTTTCTCTTCTTTTTTGATCTCTTTTGCACTCAGTGCCTGTTCTGTTTTTTCCTGCTGTTCCATGATCTCTCATGATCCTTTCTGCTTATTTTATGATATGAGGCTGCGTCTATGTTCTACTCTGTTCCCACTTGTTGTCTTACTTCTTCCAGGGCAGACCGGCCGGAATCCGATTCTACTTTACCATCCTTGATTTTGATTACCCGCTTTGCCTGTGCCGCAATGTCATTATCGTGCGTAATCAGAATCACCGTTCTTCCCTCCCTGTGTAAGCCTTTCAGGATATCCATGATCTCCTTTGTTGAATTGGAATCCAGATTACCCGTCGGTTCATCCGCCAGGATCACCGGTGGTGCCTGTGCGATGGCTCTGGCGATTGCCACTCTCTGCTGCTGTCCTCCGGACATCTCGGAAGGTTTATGATTCATACGGTGTTCCAGCCCGACCTTTTTCAGAGCCTCCCTGGAAAGCTCCTGTCGTATTCCTTTCGCCACTCCCCGGTAAATCAGGGGTAATTCCACGTTTTCCACTGCAGTCAGATTGGGAATCAGATTAAATCCCTGAAAAATAAACCCGATCTCGCGATTCCTGATATCCGACAATTCGTCGTCAGAAAGTGCAGATACATCCTGCCCGTGCAGCCAGTATTCACCGCTTGTGGGAATATCCAGACATCCCAGCATATTCATCAGGGTGGATTTACCGCTTCCGGAATGTCCGATAATCGCTACAAATTCCTGTTCCTCGATGGTCAGGCTGACATGATCCAGCGCCCGCACCTCATTTTCCCCCGGATTGTAGACTTTACACACGTCTTTGATTTCCACTAATGCACTCATTCCATTACTCCGCCTCATTTCTTTGTCTGCATTCATTTATTTGTGTCATTGTACTGTTTGCATAATACAATAGTCTTTATGAACTGTCAATCCTTTTATTCCTATGCAAAACAGGATCTTTGGATACTCTATCAGAGAAAACAGAATAAAAAGCTGTGAAAATTCTAAAGATTTTCTATATTGACAATTTCTTCACATGGTGCTATATTCCTTTGCATAAGGTAAAGTTCTTCAGGGTTGGGTGTAATTCCCTACTGGCGGTGAAGGCGTAAGCTTACAGTCCGCGACCCACAGGTGCCTCACCTGTGGCTGATCCGGTGAAAATCCGGGACCAACAGTACAGTCTGGATGAAAGAAGAAGTGTCACTTATGTTCTTTTTGTGATACCAAAGCCCCGGGATCTGATGTCCCGGGGCTTTTTTTGAAGGCTTTCCTTGAAATTACTTATTTTTCTCATAGGAAGGAGTTCGAAAATGAACAATTTAATGAAAACAGTAACTGAAAACGTAGCTTATGTTGTGATCTTTCTGGCAGTCATCGTAGGGTGTTTTTTGGTGGCAGTGGTACTGGAAAAGGCCGCACAGAAGAAAAACGGCGTGAATGAACCGATTTTTACTACCAGAAAGCTTGCTATGATCGGTATGTTCTCCGCGATTGCAATGATCCTGCATGTGCTTGATTTCCCTATCTTTTTTGCGCCGGGATTCTACAAAATGGACTTCAGCGAATTACCGGTTCTGATCGGTTCTTTCGCGTTTGGTCCGGTAGCCGGTGTCATGATGGAGTTCGTCAAGATTCTATTGAAGCTGTGTGTGAAAGGCACTTCCACTGCTTTTATCGGAGATCTGGCCAATTTTGTCGTCGGCTGCAGTCTGATTCTGCCGGCTTCCGCAGTATATTCTTTCAAAAAGACGAAGAAAAGTGCGATTATCGCATGTATCGCGGGTACTCTGGTGATGACAGTCTTCGGCACAGCATTTAATGCCGTTTATCTGCTTCCCGCTTTTTCCAAGTTCTACGGTATGCCTATGGAGGCAATCCTTGCAATGGGAACCGAGGTAAATCCGTTAGCAAAGGAAGGCAGCATTGTAAGTTTCGTGGTTGCCTGCGTTGCTCCCATGAATCTGATCAAAGGAACTTTGGTATCCGTTGTCACACTGCTGATTTACAAACCTTTAAGCCCGATCATTAAAACCGGACACAGGGGATAGCTATCGATTCTTGTTATTAGAGCTGTTATGATAAGAAAGAGGGATCGCATTTTACTGTGCAATCCCTCTTTCTTCTTATTATATCACAATTCGCATCTTCGATGCTTTCCGCTGCTTACGCAGCTATCGTGATCCAAATATCTTTTTTACTGCTTCTGGATCTTCATGGTCAGTCCGATCCGCTTTTTCGCCACATCCACAGTCAATACCTGCACATCCACGATATCGCCCACGCTGACTGCCTCGAGCGGATGCTTGATATAGCGGTCTGTAATCTGAGAGATGTGAACCAGTCCGTCCTGATGCACTCCGATATCTACAAATACACCAAAGTCAATCACATTGCGCACCGTTCCCTTTAGGATCATGCCGGGCTTTAAGTCCTTCATATCCAGTACGTCACTGCGCAGAATCGGCTTCGGCATATCGTCTCTTGGATCTCTGCCGGGCTTCTCCAGCTCTTTCAGAATATCCGTCAGCGTGATCTCACCGATACCAAGTTCTTCTGCCAGAAGTTTCTTATTTTTAATACGTTTTTCCAGTCCGGAAATATCTTTTGCATCATTTACTGCATTTGCTGCATTGACAGGCTTCTTCTTTGCAGAGTTCTCTGCGTCTGCCGCAAACGTCACACCGCCCATTGCCGCCGCCAGGGCTTTTCCCATTGCAGTATTCGTGTTATGCACACGTACGCTCTTGTTCTTCTGCTCCTCACGTTTCTTCGGCGCGGTATCTGCACCGGTCTGTCCGGATGCCTGTCCTGCACTGCTCTTGCCGGAAGCCTTTTTCAAAGCCGCCTGCTTCTGTGCTTCCTTGATGTCATCCATGGTCAGCCCAAGCTTTGTCATAAGCTGTTCTGCTGCTTCGTAAGACTCAGGATGTACGCTGGTAGCATCCAGTGGATTCGTTCCATCCGGGATTTTCAGGAAACCCGCACACTGTTCGTACGCTTTGGGGCCTAACTTCGGCACCTTCAACAACTGCTTTCTGTTTGCAAAACGCCCGTTATTTTCTCTGTAATCGACAATATTTTTGGCAATCGTCTTGTTGATACCGGAGACATATTCCAAGAGAGATGCGGATGCGGTATTCAGATCCACACCCACCTTATTTACGCTGTCCTCTACGACACCGTTCAGGGCATCACTCAGTTTCTTCTGGTTCATATCATGCTGGTACTGGCCGACACCGATGGACTTCGGATCGATCTTTACCAGTTCTGCCAGCGGATCCTGCAGTCTTCTGGCGATGGATGCAGCACTTCGCTGTCCTACATCAAAATTCGGGAACTCTTCCGTTGCCAGCTTACTTGCGGAATATACGGAAGCACCGGCTTCGTTGACGATCACGTACTGTACCGGGCGATCCAGCTCTTTCAACAGTTCTACGATCACCTGCTCGGATTCTCTGGAAGCCGTACCGTTTCCTACGGAAATCAAGTCGACCTTATATTTTTTGATCAGTTTCTTCAGCTCTGCTTTGGATGCTTCCACTTTATTCTGGGGTGCGGTAGGATAGATCACCTTGGTATCGAGTACTTTTCCGGTCGCATCGACTACCGCCAGCTTACAGCCGGTACGGAACGCCGGATCCCAGCCCAGTACCACTTTACCGGCGATGGGCGGCTGTAACAACAGCTGTTCCAGATTCTTGCCGAAGACATTGATAGCGCCGTCCTCTGCTTTTTCCGTCAGGTCATTGCGGATCTCCCTTTCAATAGCAGGTGCTATTAAACGATCATAGCTGTCTTCCACTGCAGCACGGATCACCGGAGCCGTATATTCGTTTTCCTTCGTGAGCAGCTTCTTCTCAAGGTAGCGGAGAATCCTCTCTTCCGGTGCATTCACTTTTACAGTCAATATTTTCTCCGCCTCTCCGCGGTTCAATGCCAGTACTCTGTGACCGGCAATCTTTTTCACCGGTTCTTCAAAGTTATAGTACATCTCGTATACACTCTGGGCTTTTTCGTCCTTGGCCGTACTTGTGACAATGCCTTCCTCTACGGTAATATCACGGATATAGCGTCTGTGATCCGCATCATCGGAGATCATCTCGGCAATGATATCCTGTGCTCCCTGCAAGGCTTCCTCCGGGGTCTTTACTTCTTTTTCCGCAGATACATATTTTGCCGCCTCAGTAAGCACCGGCTCTGTGGCATCCTGGCGAAGAATATATTCTGCCAGGGGCTCCAGTCCTTTTTCTTTCGCAATGCCGGCACGGGTCTTTCTTTTAGGGCGGTAAGGGCGATACAGATCCTCTACCACGACCAGTGTCTGGGCAGCCAGAATCTTTTCCTTCAGCTCATCCGTGAGTTTTCCCTGCTCCTCGATACTTTTCAGTACCTGTTCCTTTTTATCTTCCAGACTTCTCAGATAGGTCAGTCTCTCGCCTAAGTTACGCAGCTGCTCATCATTCAGCGATCCGGTGACTTCCTTACGATACCGGGAGATAAAGGGAATAGTATTCCCCTCATCGATCAGCCTGACCGCAGCTTCCACCTGCCATTTTTCTACCTGAAGTTCTTCTTTGATTTTCTGTATAATATCCATAGTTCCTCCATTCGGCGCTTGCCTTCCTGCTTTGTAAACCATTCAAAATCTCATTCACAGAACCATATTTTCATGATCCGACTCTGAATAGTTACCAAATTATTATACTGGAATCCGGAAGATTTCTCAATGTTTAAAATTGTTTCATCTGTTTTTCATTCTTATTTCATTGCTTAATGACACAAAAAATGTTACAGTACTTATTATGAGTGAAACGTATCAAAAGCATGTCTATTTCACTCGGAAATGAGGATTCTTATGGATTATTATCAGAATCAGAATAACGAAATGAACCAGAATATGCCGCAGGAGAATCCACGCTACAGGGGCTTGTCCATTGCTTCCATGGTATGTGGAATCTGTTCCCTGGTCATGTGCTGCACCGGTATATTGTCAATTTCCACAGGCGCTCTCGGCATCCTGTTTGCCCTGTTGACCAGAAAATCCGGACAGCGCATGAATACTATGTGTGTCACCGGCATCTGGCTGTCCTGTGTGGGACTTGCCCTTGGTATTTTCATCACTGTCAGCAGCATGATCACCGTATTCACCGATCCTGCTTATTATAATATGCTGGATCAGATGTATCAGCAGATGTACGGTGTCGGTATCGACGAATTCTGGCAGTCTTATATGTAAGGATATGGAAGGAGCCGCCTTTTCTTATTTGTGTAGTTCATTTATCGTGCTGCTCAAATACGGTATTTAACATATCCTATTTTCATTTTACGGAATACAACAGAGTTCCTCACAGCACACAGGAGGAATTCAGCCGAATGCAGAACCTGTCTAAATCTGACCGTTCCATTTTTTATGATTGTGTGCAGAAATGAGGAATTTCCATGGTACAATATACATCCAGATCTCAGCTAAAAGATCACGCCCGTGACAAAATGGCCGGGCAATACGGTAATGCCATTTTAATGTCCATCTGTGAAGGATTGATCACTTTTTCACTGACTTTTGCCGTCAGCATGGTTTTCACCATGATCTCTACGATTCAGATTCTGATGGGTGGCAGCGGTGAATCAAGTCTTGCAGAATTTCTGCTGCTTACACTGTGCACCACGGTCTGTTCCGTGTTCACAGGGATCTTCCGTACCGGTACTACACTGTTCTATCTGAATCTGTCCTGCGGACGACCGGCTACGGTATCCAATCTGTTCTACGGATATAAATATATGTTCAAGAAGTCACTGACCATTTCCGCAGTGGTCATCCTGCTGAATGCCGTATGTTCTCTTCCTTATGAGATCTGTTATTTTCTCATGGGAAAAAGCACCGATAAGGTTCCGCTGGCACTGCTGTGTATCGCCTTCATCATCATTGGCATGTGCGTATACCTGCCGATTGCATTCGGGTTATCCCAGTCCTTCTACCTGTTACTGGATTTTCCCCGGTACAGTGCATCGGAAATCATGAAACTGAGCTTCCGTATCATGAAGGGACATAAATGGGAACTGTTCTGCCTGCGCCTGAGCTTTATTCCCATGTATCTGCTGGGATTGTTGAGTTTCGGTATCGGTAACCTCTGGGTAAAAGCTTACCAGAGCACGACCTGCTCGCTGTATTTCTTGGATCTGATGCAGGAGGAGCATTGACAAAGGAAGACAGGCAACAAAAAAGACAGTGCTTTGAGTGGAAACCGCTGTGAATTTCCATTTCCCTGCACTGTCTTATTTTTGTGCCTGTATTCGACTATGCTTCTGTTTTCTTATCCCCTTGTACGCTGATCCACTTCAGATAGCCATTGATGAAGATATCGAGGCCGCCGTCCAGTACTGCGTCCACGTTACCGGTCTCCACATCGGTACGGTGATCCTTGACCAGTGTGTACGGTTGTAATACATAAGAACGGATCTGGTTGCCCCAGCCGATCTCTTTGACCTCGCCGCGGATATCTGACAGCTTCTCTACATTGGCTTCCTGTTTCAGCAGATACAGTTTGGCTTTCAGCATCTGCATTGCCTTGTCCTTGTTCTGGAACTGGCTTCGTTCGTTCTGACACTGTACCACGGTTCCTGTCGGGATATGGGTGATGCGGATAGCGGAAGAGGTCTTGTTGATATGCTGACCACCGGCACCGCTGCTTCGGTAGGTGTCGATACGCAGATCCTTTTCATCGATCTCTACATCCAGGTCTTCTTCGATATCCGGCATAACATCCAGGGATACAAAAGAGGTCTGCCGCTTGCCCTGTGCATTAAAAGGAGAGATACGCACCAGACGATGCACACCCTTCTCGGACTTCAGATATCCATAAGCATTCACACCGTTGACCTGGAAAGTCACCGACTTGATACCGGCTTCATCACCGTCCAGATAATCCAGCACTTCCACAGTGAATCCCTTGCGTTCTGCCCAACGGGTATACATACGATACAGCATACCGCACCAGTCGCAGCTCTCGGTACCGCCGGCACCGGCATTGAGCTTCAGGATGGCATTGTTCTTGTCATATTCTCCGGACAACAGCGTACTGATACGCAGTTCATCAAATTCTTTGATAAACTCGTCCAGTTCTCCCCGGATCTCCGGGATCAGGGACGCATCGTTCTCCTCATATCCCATATCGATCAGGGTCAGGATATCGTCATACTGTGTGGAAAGCTTATCACACTCTCCCACAGTATCCTTCATGTTTTTCAGTTCTTTCATTTTCTGATTGGAACGCTCCGGGTCATCCCAGAATCCGGGAGCCTCCATCTCACGTTCCATTTCTTCGATTCGCTTGACCTTATTAGCGAGGTCAAAGTGAATCCCTCACTTCCGCTAAAGGTGTTTCGTAGGACAGGATTTCTGTCTTCATCTGATCTAATTCAACCACTTAACGTCACCCACTTTCTGATTTTATTTCTGATTTTAATTTTATTCTGCTGCAGTTGATACAGCTGTCGATAATTAGCCGGACTTTTAAATTTGCCGGATTCTCGTCATGCTTTCCGTCCGCAGCAGTTCTTGTACTTCTTGCCGCTTCCGCAAGGGCAGGGATCATTGGGATATACCTTTGCATTTTCACGCTTTACCGGTCCCTTCTGTAAGGAATCATCCTTATTGGTTCCGGTGATCTGTGCCTGCTGCTCACGCTCTACCTTCTGCTCGATCTTGATATGGAACAGAAGTCTCACGGTCTCTTCGCGGATATTCTGGGTCATCTCATCGAACATCTCATAACCGCTCATCTTGTACTCTACCAGCGGATCTCTCTGACCGTATGCCTGTAAGCCTACGCCCTGACGCAGCTGTTCCATGTCATCGATGTGATCCATCCACTTACGGTCGATGACTTTCAGCAGAACCACACGCTCCAGTTCACGGATAGCTTCGGGTTCGGGGAACTCGGCTTCTTTTGCTTCGTACAGCTTCACAGCCTCTTCCTTCAGCTGCTGTTTCAGGCTGTTCTTCTTAGGTTTCTTCACGCGCTCCGGTGTCAGAGGCTGTAAAGGAATCGTAGGAATGAGCAGGGTATTCAGTTCATTGAAATCCCACTCGGACATGTCTGCATCATCATTGATACAGATATCCACGCAGTTCTCTGTAATATCAGTGATCATCTTATAAATGACATCGCGCATGCTTTCACCATTCAGTACCTTCAGACGCTCTTCGTAGATGATCTCTCTCTGCTCACTCATGACACGGTCATATTCCAACAGATTCTTACGGATACCGTAGTTGTTGCTCTCGATCTTCTTCTGGGCAGACTCAATGGCATTGGTCAGAGCCTTATGCTCGATCTCCTGTCCTTCGGGGATACCCAGCGTATTGAACATGCTGATCAGACGCTCGGAACCGAACAGTCTCATCAGATCATCCTCCAGAGAGATGTAGAACTTGGATTCACCGGGATCTCCCTGACGTCCGGAACGTCCACGCAGCTGGTTATCGATACGTCTGGACTCGTGACGCTCGGTTCCGATGATTTTCAGGCCTCCGGCCGCCTTCGCCTCGTCATCCAGCTTGATATCCGTACCACGGCCGGCCATGTTGGTGGCGATGGTCACGGCACCGTGTACGCCGGCATCGGCTACGATCTCTGCTTCCAGTTCATGGAATTTTGCATTCAGGACTTTGTGCTGGATGCCGCGCCTGGTTAACATCCTGCTCAGTTCCTCACTGGCTTCGATGGTGATGGTACCTACCAGTACGGGCTGGCCGGTAGCATGGGCTTCCTCGACCGCATTCACGATAGCGTTCAGCTTTTCTTTCTTCGTCTTGTATACAGCATCCTGTAAATCCTTACGGATGACGGGACGATTGGTGGGGATCACGACAACATCCATGCCGTAGATCTCACGGAACTCGGTCTCCTCGGTCAGAGCCGTACCGGTCATACCACACTTTTTATCGAATAAATTAAAGAAGTTCTGGAAAGTAATAGATGCTAAAGTCTTACTTTCTCTCTTTACCTTTACATGCTCTTTTGCTTCGATTGCCTGATGCAATCCGTCGGAATAACGGCGTCCCGGCATGATACGTCCGGTAAATTCATCGACGATCAGTACCTGATCATCTTTTACCACGTAATCTTTATCGCGGAACATCAGGTTATGTGCACGCAGCGCCAGGATAATGTTATGCTGGATCTCCAGGTTCTCGGGATCCGCAAAGTTGTCGATATGGAAGAATCTTTCTACCTTTTCCATACCTGCTGCGGTCAGGTTGATGATCTTATCCTTCTCGTTGACTACGAAGTCTCCGTTCTCTTCCTGTACCACGCCCATGATGGCATCCATCTTGGTCAGTTCCTGTACGTCGTCGCCGCGCTTCATCTGACGCGCCAGCAGATCGCACATTTCATACAGTGCTGTGGATTTACCGCTCTGTCCGGAAATGATCAGAGGAGTTCTCGCTTCATCGATCAATACGGAATCGACCTCATCGATGATGGCATAGTGCAGTCCGCGCAGAACCAGCTGTTCCTTGTAGATGACCATGTTGTCACGCAGGTAATCAAATCCCAGTTCATTATTCGTCACATACGTGATGTCACAGTTATATGCCGCCTGTCTCTCCTCGGAAGTCATGCTGTTGAGTACCACACCGACCTTCAGTCCCAGGAATTCATGTACCTGTCCCATCCACTCGGCATCACGCTTTGCCAGATAGTCATTGACGGTAACAACATGGACACCCTTGCCTTCCAGCGCATTCAGATATGCAGGCAAGGTGGATACCAGAGTCTTACCTTCACCGGTACGCATCTCTGCGATACGTCCCTGGTGCAGGATGATACCACCGATCAGCTGTACTCTATAGTGCTCCATGTTCAGAACACGTTTTGCAGCCTCTCTTACGGTTGCATAAGCCTCCGGAAGCAGGTCGTCCAGAGTCTCTCCCGCTGTCAGACGCTTCTTGTACTCCTCGGTCTTGCCGCGCAGTTCCTCATCGGAAAGTGCCTGCATCGTGGGACGCAGTGCTTCGATTTTGTCTACCAGGGGCTCAATACGCTTCAGCTCTCTGGAGCTGTGCGTGCCAAATATCTTCTCAATAACGTTCATTTTTTCCTCGTTTCCGCACCCTTAAGACAGTAGAATGTCCATGGGTCTTCGCATAATTCAAAGCATATTGTAGCAGATTTTCCTCTATGTTTCAACCTTTCAATGATACCATCACCGTGAAAAGACTGTAAAAATTTTATGAACAATATGCCTGTCCTGTTCTATTCCGAGAAATTGACAGTCCCGGAAAAACTTATTATAATTAAATTAATTGTATTTTTATCCTTACGCCAAGCAGCAAGGAGCATAGCACCTATGAAAAGACTATCAATTACACAATTAATTCCCGGCATGATCGTGGCCGAAGATGTCTACAATCTGGAGCATGAACTTTTAATTGAAAAAGGTACCGTACTCACGGATAAACTGATCACGAAACTGGATCTGTACGGCATTCTGACGATTTTTGCGGAGGACGTTGTTTCTTCTGACCGACGGTCCGAGAGCAGCCCGGATAGCGGTGAAACCTCTTATTCCGAGCGGATCAAAAGTTCTCCGGAATTTCAGCTGTTCCGGGAGGACTTCGAGAACGAAGTGAACCTTTTCCGGGAAAATATGAATCTCGTAATCCAGAAAAATACCGATCTCGACGTAAAGACATTGCTGCAAAAAACACTGGCTATCGTAGCGAATCATTCCGGCAGCATCAGTCTTCTGGATATGTTGCAGAATATGCGGGAATATGATGATTCCACCTATACCCACAGCCTGAATGTAGCGCTGATCTGCAATATTCTGGCCGGATGGCTGAAGCTTCCCGATGATGAAGTGGAACTGGCTACTGCCTGCGGTCTGTTCCACGATATCGGTAAAATGATGATTCCCTATTCCATCATTGCCAAACCCGGGAAGCTGTCGGACGAGGAATTTGCCACTATTAAAAAGCACCCCACTCTGGGATATCAGCTGTTGTTATCACAGGATGTGGATGAGCATGTAAAGAATGCTGCACTCATGCATCATGAACGCAATGACGGCAGCGGTTATCCCCTGAAGTTAAAAGGCAACCAGATCGATCCCTATGCCCGGATCGTCGCCATCGCGGATGTCTACGATGCCATGACGGCAGCCCGCTGCTACCGGGGGCCTCTGTGTCCGTTCCGTGTCATCGAAACATTTGAAGCAGAAGGCTTCCAGAAATACGACGTTTCCATTTTACTTCCTTTCCTGCAGAATGTGGTAAATTCCTGTCTGCAGAACCGGTGTCTGTTAAGTGACGGTCGAAAGGGTACCATCATCTATATCAATAAGGAAAAGCTGTCCCGCCCTGTGGTACAGTGTGGAGATGAATATGTAAATCTGGCAGATCTGCCGGATGTGGAAATCGTAAAACTATTATAGTTTAATTTTCAGAAAAGAGGGATCTCTATGTCAGATACGATACACTTATATGTAAATATGCCCGGAAATCATGTTCCTGGCACTTCTTTTTCCACGATTGGAGAAGCGCTGGCTTCCCTGGATGGGAATGCCGAAACCAGGGAAAGACAGTTTCCGGCTCCTGTATCCGGTCTCGCCCCGGTTATTTTACATATCGGCCGGGGAATCTACCGGGAAAAATTAGTCATCACACGGCCGAATGTGACTTTCGAAGGTGCCGGCTGTAACGACACGATCCTGGTCTACGGAGATGCCGCAAAGGATCTCATGCCTGAGGGTGATAAGCGCGGAACCTTCCGCACCGCTTCCGTCCGGATCGATACCCATGATTTTACTGCAAAGCATCTGACCTTCCAAAATGATTCCGGATACGGTCATACCGTGGGACAAGCTCTGGCGGTCTATGTGGACGGTGACCGCAATGCCTTCTATGACTGCCGTTTCTTAGGCAGCCAGGATACGATTTTTGACGCTCCTCTGCCGATGAAAGAAGCCCAGCCAGGAGGCTTCAAGGGTCCCGGCGAATTCAAGTCCAGAACCATGGGACGGCATTATTACGAAAATTGTTTTATTCAGGGAGATGTTGATTTTATCTTTGGAAGTGGAATTGCCTGGTTTGAAAGGTGTACTGTTTTCTCCAAGCTCCCCGGGGACAGAATTCCTCCGGAGAGTCCGGAGTTCGAAGTGATCTATGGCTATGTGACCGCAGCCTCCACACCACAGGACGAGCCTTACGGTTATGTTTTTCACGATTGTAAATTGGAAAGTGATTGTCCACCCCGTTCCATCTATCTGGGACGTCCCTGGCGAGAATGGGCGAAGACGGTATTCCTGCACTGCGAACTGGGAGAACATATCCACCCCGCAGGATGGCAGGACTGGAATAAGCCTCACGGACATTTCTATTACGGAGAATATGCTTCCTACGGTCCCGGTGCCTCCCCCGCTACCCGTGCAGACTTTTCCCATCAGCTGACAGATGCAGAAGCCGCTGAATATACCGTGGAGCATGTTCTAAAAGGGTGGCAGCCGCAGCAGGCATAGCTGTGCAACTTGAAAGTTAGTTAATGATCATTGGCTAACCGGACGAACTCCCGGAACGAACAGAATGCCTTCCGGCAGCTGTAACGTCTCCGAGTGTGAATTCCCTAAAGAAGTGGATATCGTATATGGTAGAGGG
>CAKRRS010000049.1 GCA_934394665.1 uncultured Acetatifactor sp.
GATCCGGGAGACATTTGGCTTCAAGGGTACTCCCCTCCGGTTTATCATCAGAGAACGAAAGGAAAAAGATCAATAATGGAACGTGTTATCTGTTTATTCATCGGCTATGTATTCGGACTGTTTCAGACTGCATATTTTTATGGCAAGACAAAGGGAATCGATATCCGTAAGTACGGAAGCGGCAATGCCGGTACCACCAATGCCTTAAGAGTACTGGGAACAAAGGCGGGACTGATCGTGTTTGCGGGAGACTGTTTAAAATGTATCATCGCCGTATGCATCACCAGAGCCTTATTCAGTACCGGACATCCGGAGAATATTTATCTGCTGTGTCTGTATACCGGCGCAGGATCCATCATCGGACACAACTTTCCGTTTTATATGGGATTTAAGGGTGGAAAGGGTATTGCTGCCACCGCAGGACTGATCCTGTCTTTCCACCCCTATTTTATCGTGATGGGTGTGGTACTGTTTTTCGGCGCATTTCTGACCACACATTATGTGTCTCTGGGATCACTGCTGGTATATGCCGGATTTATGATCCAGATGGTAGTCTGCGGACAGATGGGACTGTTCGGCGCCATGCCACAGTCACAGCTGTATGAAATGTATGCAATTACTGCATTTCTTACGGTTATGGCATATTGGAAGCACAGACAGAATATTGTCCGCCTGATCCATGGGAACGAGAGGAAGACCTATCTGTTCAAGAAAAAGGCTGCAGAAGAGCAGACGGAAATATCCGGGGAGGATAAATAAGCTATGGCAAAAGTATGTATTTTGGGCGGCGGAAGCTGGGGCATCGGTCTGTCAGTGGTATTACATAAGAACGGTCATGAAGTAACCGTATGGTCTGCGGTTCCTGCGGAGATTACGATGCTTCAGGAGAAGCATGAGCACAAGATGCTGCCGGGAGTAAAGCTTCCGGAGGATATGATCTTTACTACAGATGATAAATCTGCGATCGAGGGTAAGGACCTGTTAGTTATGGCAGTGGCAAGCTCCTACACCAGAAGCACGGCACACCGCATCAGTCCGCTGGTGGCACAGGGACAGAAAATTGTCAGTGTCTCCAAGGGAATCGAGGAGCATACCCTGATGACCCAGGCGCAGATCATCGAAGATGAGATTCCTCAGGCACAGGTAGCGGTGCTGTCCGGACCTACCCACGCGGAGGAAGTCAGCCGCGGGATTCCTACAACGATCGTAGCGGGTTCTAAGAGCAAAAGCTGCGCGGAATATGTGCAGAATCTTTTCATGAACGAGGTGTTCCGTGTCTATACCAGCCCGGATGTACTGGGCATTGAACTGGGCGGTGCCCTGAAAAACGTAGTAGCGCTGGCTGCCGGTATTGCCGACGGACTGGGCTACGGAGATAATACGAAGGCAGCACTGATCACCAGAGGTATTACCGAGATCGCCAGACTTGGTACTGCCATGGGTGGTAATTTTGAGACCTTCTGCGGTCTGACCGGTATCGGAGATCTGATCGTGACCTGCGCCAGCATGCATTCCCGTAACCGTCGTGCCGGTATCCTGATCGGGCAGGGCAAAACCTACGAGGAAGCCATGAAGGAAGTACAGATGGTGGTAGAGGGCGTGTATTCTGCGAAAGCTGCCATGGAACTGTCAAAAAAATATGACGTTCAGCTGCCTATTATCGAGCAGGTAAATGAAGTGCTCTTTGACGGTAAGCCCGCGGATCAGGCTGTAAAAGAACTGATGCTTCGCGACAAGAAGCTGGAAGTATCCCACCTGCCCTGGCCGGAAGAATAGACCCGGAGGCGGCTCCTGCCAGCAGCAAAATTTTAAGTGTTGACAGAAAAACGCAGACTGGCTATAATAAGGTCATGTTTAGCGCAAACATAGGATAAGAAGAATGCGATGAAGGGAAGAAGTACTGTTCCTCCACTTCTGACAGAGAGCAGCCGGTCGGTGAGAGGCGCACAGAAGCAGAGCAGGAATACATCCCGGAGCAGCCGGTGGAAAGAGAAGGATCAGATGATTTTTATCAGAGGATCCCGAACGAGTAGATCAGGACGGCAGGCACCGATATCGGCCGAAGTATTGATAGATACTTACTGAGCTGTCAGATGTGAGTCTGGCGGGAACATTAGGTGGTAACACGAGTGATCAAGCTCGTCCTTTTGAAAAGGGGCGGGCTTTTTTAGTGCCTTTGGAGCCGATTCCCGAAAAATGCAAAAAGGTATACAGAGTAAAAGAACCCAAAAAGGAGAAGAGAAAATGACAGTATTTGATGAATTAAAAGCAAGAGGACTGTTGGCACAGCTGACAGACGAAGAAGAAATCAAGGAACTGATCAATAACGGAAAGGCAACTTTCTATATTGGTTTTGACCCTACGGCAGACAGTCTTCATGTAGGACATTTTATGGCGCTGTGCCTGATGAAGAGAATGCAGATGGCAGGTAATAAGCCTATCGCCCTGATCGGCGGCGGTACCGCTATGATCGGTGACCCTTCCGGCAGAAGCGATATGCGTACCATGATGACCAAGGAGACCATCCAGCATAACGTTGACTGTTTCAAGAAGCAGATGAGCCGTTTTATTGATTTCAGTGATGGTAAGGCATTGATGGTCAACAATGCGGACTGGCTGCTGAACCTGAACTATGTGGAATTATTAAGAGATGTGGGAGCACACTTCAGCGTCAACCGTATGCTGACCGCAGAGTGCTACAAACAGAGAATGGAGAAGGGCTTAAGCTTCTTAGAGTTCAACTACATGATCATGCAGAGCTTTGACTTCCTGACTTTATACCAGAAATACGGCTGTAACATGCAGTTCGGCGGTGACGATCAGTGGAGTAATATGCTGGGTGGTACCGAGCTGATCCGTAGAAAACTGGGCAAGGATGCTTACGCTATGACCATCACATTGCTTCTGAATTCCGAGGGTAAGAAGATGGGCAAGACCCAGAAGGGTGCCGTATGGCTGGATCCCAACAAGACTACTCCTTTCGAGTTCTATCAGTACTGGAGAAACGTATCAGACGCAGATGTCCTGAAGTGCCTGCGCATGCTGACCTTCCTGCCTCTGGAGCAGATCGATGAGATGGACAAATGGGAAGGAAGCCAGTTAAATCAGGCGAAGGAAATTCTAGCATACGAACTGACCAATCTGGTACATGGCGAGGAAGAGGCTAAGAAGGCACAGGAGAGTGCAAGAGCACTGTTCACCGGCGGAAATGCCGCAGAAATGCCTACCAGCAAGCTGACAGAGGAGGATTTCACAGAAGGTAAGATTGATATCCTCGGTGTCCT
This sequence comes from uncultured Acetatifactor sp., assembly GCA_934394665.1. Lineage (GTDB taxonomy): Bacteria > Bacillota > Clostridia > Lachnospirales > Lachnospiraceae > Acetatifactor. Next base: position 3,285 of record CAKRRS010000049.1, read on the forward strand.
GGTGAAATCCGGATTATCAGCATCCCGCAGCGAAGCAAGACGTGCCGTGGAACAGGGCGGTGTCGTTGTCGCTGATGAGAAGGTTACGGATGTAAAGACCACCTATGCGCCGGAACAGTTCGATGGAGAAGGATTGGTAGTTCGCAGAGGTAAGAAGAACTTTAAGAGAGTTACGATGTAATAGCGCTGCGGAAAACAAGAGACGACCACATTACGCATTATATGGAAGTATGTGTGGAAGGTAAGCGTAAGCTGCAATGCGAAAAACATGAAATAAATAAGGGGAAGAGAACAGAATTTATCCGTGCATGCGGAAACTGTTCTCTTTTTTATAGATAACCTATTGTAAGTATGATATCTTTGTGAGTAAACGGCTGTTACAAAGTGAAACTATCTCAGTAATCAATATTTTACTTGCATTTACCGGTACTGTATGGTTTAATATGGTTAGTGTGTTAAAAAAATATCAAAAGGCGGTAAAATGATATGGGCAACATGAGAGGGATCGATACACCGGTCAGACAGCGGAGAAGAAAAGTGTTCAAGGAAGTAGCCAATCTGGCTTATAATTCCAAGAATCTGAAGGATGATATGGAGGCACTGCCTTATAAAATCGTAGATTACGAAGAGTCTGAATTCTGGGAGAGCGTTTACCGTGACAGAGCGATCATCCGTGAACGTATCCGTCTGGCAATGGGTATGAGCTTACGTCCGGAAAACCGTGAGCGTCCCGGACATCTGACAGAAGGACTGGAAGAGAGTAATATCGATGAAAAATATTATGAACCGCCTCTGATGCAGGTCATTCCTTCAGCATGCAATGCCTGTCCGGAGAACCGTTATGAAGTAACCAGCTCCTGTATGGGCTGTCTGGCACATCCCTGTCAGAGCGTCTGTCCTAAGGGTGCGATTTCCATGAAGAACGGGAAATCAGTCATTGATCAGGAGAAATGTATCAAGTGCGGAAAATGCCGTGAAATCTGTCCCTATGATGCTATCTGCCATAAAGAGCGTCCCTGTAAGGCAGCCTGTGGGATCGGAGCCATTACGTCCGATCATGTGGGAAGAGCTGTGATTGATAATGAAAAGTGTGTCTCCTGTGGTCAGTGTATGGTAAGCTGCCCCTTCGGTGCGATCGCGGACAAGTCCCAGATTTTCCAGCTGATCCGTGCCATGCAGTCCGGACGTAAGATCATTGCACAGGTTGCTCCCGCGTTTGCCGGTCAGTTCGGACCGAAGGTGACACCGGAGATGTTCAAGACGGCACTCAAGGAGCTGGGATTTGCCGATGTCTATGAGACTGCACTTGGTGCCGACATGGGATGTATGGCGGAAGCAGAACATTATGTGAAGGAAGTCGCAACCGGAAAGCAGCAGTTTGCGCTGACTTCCTGTTGCCCTTCCTGGTCCGTAATGGCGAAGAACCTGTTCCCGGAGACCATTGATAAGATCAGCAATGAACTGACCCCTATGGTGGCAACAGCACGTCTGATCAAGCAGGAGCATCCGGATGCTTCCGTGGTATTTATCGGTCCCTGTGCTTCCAAGAAACTGGAAGCCAGCAGACGTACGGTCCGTTCCGATGTGGATTTTGTTATCACGTTTGAAGAATTGACCGGTATGTTTGAAGCAAAGGGGATTTTATTGGACGAGATCAAGGCAATGGATGAGATGAAGGATGCCACCGCTGCCGGAAGGGGTTATGGTGTGGCAGGAGGCGTTGCCAACGCCATCAAAGATTGCATTGAAAAATATTATCCGGGAACCCCTGTGAATATCCAGCATGCAGAGAGCCTGGCAGAGTGTAAGAAGGCATTGCTTTTGGCTAAGGCCGGCAGGATGAACGGCTGCCTGATCGAAGGTATGGCATGTCCCGGAGGATGTATTGCCGGTGCCGGAACCAATATTGCGATTCCCGTTGCCGCAAAGGCTGTAGATAAGTTCAAAAACGAAGCAGAAAAGAAAGTGCCTGACGAGAGCATGAACCAGGAAATGGTAGAACTGGAGAAGAGTAATTTATAAAAATCGTTGACGGAAATAAATAGGAAGCGGATTCAGAAACCATCATTTACTGCGATGGTTTCTTTTTTGGCAATAAAATCAGATATTGTTATTTCGAAAGAAATACTATAGAATAACGTGAGGTAAGTTATAAAATCTGTCAAAGATAAATTCGCAAACAAATCTGTGAAAGCATTTTAAAGATTTATAGTTTTACAAGGAAAGAAAGATATGGTTGAAAGTATGAATATTCAGGACAGTATTATATTTTTTATGGAAATATTGGGAACGATCGCTTTTGCTGCGTCAGGGGCAATGGTGGGAATCCGGAAAAAAATGGACATTTTCGGAATCTGTGTACTGGGCGTTGTGACTGCTGTGGGCGGTGGTATGACCAGGGATGTGATTCTGGGAAAGGTGCCTTCCGCTTTACAGAAACCTGTCTATGTGGCAGTGTCGGTAGCTACGGCACTGGCTATTTTTGTGTTACTCTATATCAAGCAGGATCTTTTAAGTGGCAGACTCGGAACTTTTTATGATAAATCCATGCTGATCATGGATTCCGTGGGACTCGGTATCTTTACTTCACTGGGGGTAATGTCCGGCATTGATAACGGCTATCAGGAGAATACGTTCCTGCTTGTGTTTATCGGAATGCTTACCGGTGTGGGAGGCGGTCTGATGCGTGATATGATGGCAGGAGAAGAACCGTATATTTTTGTAAAACATATCTATGCCTGCGCCTCCCTGGTAGGAGGAATCTGCTGTGTCTGGCTGTATCGCGAATGGGGCAGACTGCCTGCGGTATTTATCGCCGCTTTTGCGGTTATGATGATCCGTTTTCTGGCGGCACATTACCGTTGGAATCTTCCGCATCCGAAAAATAATTGATATACGAGGAGAGCAAGGACTATTTTTTATAAAAAAGAGAATATCCTATATATGTATTCTCGGAGAAACCGGCATCTCGAAGCGTATTGGCATATTCTCCAAATGTATTATTTACAATATAAAAATATCCGTCTTCAATTTCTCCAAGATAAGAGCAATGAATGTAATTATTATGAAAATAGAAATTGTCTCCTTTAGAAATAGTAAGCTCATAAGGGGACTCTAAAGTACTTAATGCGTAATAAACAGCAGGTTCGGCCAACTGCACTCCTTTCGGCCCATATTGCGGATTCTGTTCGATGAATTCCAACGCATCGGTTACCAGAATATCAAAATGTGTTAAAGGATAAGTTTCCTGTGTATAGGATCCTAAATAGTAATAACGTCCAAAGAGAAGAAAACTGATACTATAAACTAATGCAAGGAAAAAAGTTGCTCCGGTGAAAAGCACAGGAGTACCCGTTCTCTTTTTTATAAATAAAAGAAAACTGCGCATTCCCCTGGTAATCAGATAAATAATGCCAAAGTAAATGCACCCGATCCGGTATCCATTAGAAGGAAGATGACAAAATAAAAGAAAAATAATCATCAGCCAGAGCAAGACAAATGTCTGAACATCCCAGATTTTTTTACGAAGGGAGAGCATCAGACTATGGCAGGAACTGAGAAAACCAATTAGGCATAACGGAATGGATATCCAGTACAGGTTTGGAAAATGTGGAGAACTGCAATACGCAAAATCCGAAAAGGTAAAGATATTGCGAAGCAAATCCTTTAAATAGGAAAAATTAAATGGTCCGAATTCGCTGATTCGGTAACCGTTTAACTTTACAAAGGTAAAAATCCCCAAAGTAAATCCTTCCAGGTGAAACATATTGATTAATTGTTCCAAAATCAGAGGAAATGCCAAAAGTGCCATAGGAACAGCCATACAGAACCAGCCACGAAAGAAAAACTTTTTCTGATAAAGGATGTAACATAATGCAAAGAGAAGAAATAGTGGCATTACAACATAGGATAACACGTAAGAATAAAGAACAATGCCACCGGTAATTCCGGCAATTACATAATAAAGTTTTTTCCCATTTTCCAGCGCACAAATAAAGAAATATAAAAAAACTGCAGATGCGCCAAGCATCAGATAACAATCGATTCCGAGACGCCCCATTAAAACAAGTGCGGGACAGATGGTCAGAAGAATTCCGCATAGTAAAGGATAAAAATAGTTTTCGGGAAAGATTTTGCGACAGATTTTCATGCCAAATAGGACGGTCAGACAGGAAAAAATGACGGAAGGAAGCCGGAGAATTCTGATCCCAAAACCAAAAATACGGAATAATCCGGCGGTAAGGTAGGCGTACAGAATGCTTTGCCCACCACCGTAATTATATAGATACACAGGCCAGGAAGTTTGATAGCGGTCTACTCCGTATTGGGAAAGACACCACGCATCGTATGCCATACCGGCCTCATCCAGGTGAAGACCGAAAGGAAGTGTATCCAGACGCCAAAGTCTTGAAATAAGGCAAAATAACAGTAGCGTACCGGCGGCAATATAATATAATTTTTCGGGAGATATAAATTTTTTTATCATGGCAATACATCCTTAAAGGGAATTTTCATAAAATTTGATTGTATTATAACATAGAAAGTCCTGAGCGAAAACATAAGAAATGGAAAATGTTGCAGTTTTTGAAAAAAGGCGGTAGAATAAGAAAAGCAGTTCGTCTATGATATGGAATAACGAACAGAAATATATAGGTACGGAAAAGTCATGACGGACAAGATGACCCCAGGACAAATTCTGTACGGAAATGAGGAGAAAAATGACAAAGATCAGAACAAGATATGCGCCCAGCCCTACCGGTAAAATGCATGTAGGTAATTTACGGTCCGCATTATACGAATTTTTGATTGCCAAGCATGCCGGCGGAGATTTTATGCTTCGTATTGAGGATACCGATCAGGAGCGTTATGTGGAAGGCGCTACCGAGATCATCTATCGTACCCTGGAGAAGACCGGACTGGTACATGATGAAGGCCCTGATAAGGACGGAGGTTACGGCCCCTATGTCCAGAGTGAGCGTATGAAGACCGGTATCTATATGAAATATGCAAAGGAACTGATCGATAAGGGGGAGGCGTATTACTGCTTCTGCGATAAGGAGAGACTGGCTTCCCTGAAGACAGAAGTCGTAGACGGTAAGGAGATTACTGTGTATGACAAGCATTGTCTGCATCTGTCCAAGGAGGAAGTAGAAGCAAATCTTGCGGCAGGCAAGCCTTTTGTAATCCGTCAGAATAATCCGAAAGAAGGTACAACAACCTTTCATGATGAATTATACGGAGATATTACGGTAGACAATTCCCAGCTGGATGACATGATCCTGATCAAATCCGACGGATATCCTACCTACAATTTTGCAAACGTAGTAGACGATCATACCATGAATATCACCCATGTTGTCAGAGGAAACGAGTATCTGTCTTCCTCACCGAAGTATGTACGTCTCTATGAGGCTTTCGGATGGCAGGTACCGGTATACATTCATCTGCCGTTAATTACGGATGAGAATCATAAAAAGCTGTCCAAGAGAAGCGGACATGCTTCTTTTGAAGATCTGATCGATCAGGGCTTTATCACAGAGGCTATTGTCAACTATGTGGCATTGCTGGGATGGAGTCCGGAAGATAATCGTGAGATCTTTTCCCTGGACGAGCTGATCAAAGAGTTTGATTATCATCGTATCAGCAAATCCCCTGCGGTATTTGACATTGTAAAGCTCCGCTGGATGAACGGTGAGTACCTGAAGGCAATGGATTTCGACAAGTTCTATGAGATGGCAGAGCCTTATCTGAAGGAGACCATCAAGAAGCCGTTAGACTTAAAGAAGATTGCCGCAATGGTTAAGACAAGAATCGAAGTATTCCCCGATATTGCAGAACTTGTGGATTTCTTCGAGGAGCTTCCTGCGTATGATGTGGCAATGTACACGCATAAAAAGATGAAGACCAACAGTGAGAGTTCTCTGGAAGTGCTCACTGACCTGCTTCCGGTTCTGGAAGCACAGGAGGATTACAGTAATGACGGACTGTATCAGACTCTTGTAAAATATGTGGAGGAAAAAGGCTGTAAGAACGGCTACGTGATGTGGCCCATCCGTACCGCAGTATCCGGCAAGCAGATGACACCTGCCGGTGCGACAGAGATCATGGAAGTCCTGGGGAAAGAGGAATCCCTGAAGAGAATCCGCAAAGGAATCGAATTACTGAAGGCAAATGTTTGATCTTTCAGAGTGTAATCCTTCCCAAAGGAAGGCTGTAACGTTCGGAGAGGGGCCGCTGCTGTTATTGGCAGGCCCCGGATCCGGCAAGACATTCACCATCACGAAGAGGATTCTCTATCTGCTGCAGGAGAAAAAGGTACCACCTGAGAAAATTCTGGTGATCACATTTACCAAAGAAGCGGCAGTTTCCATGCAACAGCGATTTTCACAGACTTCACAATGCAGCAATACCGTCAATTTTGGAACATTTCATTCTGTTTTTTATCAAATACTGCTCAGATCGGGCAGAGTTTCACCGGGTAATATTTTAAATGACAGACAAAAGGTAACTCTGATTTTTCCCATTTTAAAAAACATAAAAGAGGAAAACAATATTTCGGTATCGGAATTCTCTGAGGTTATCGGTAATTTTCTTGCGGCGATCAGTTTCTATAAAAATACAGGAGAAAAAGAAGAGGCTGCGAGGAAAATTCCTGAGGAATGGCGGCAATATTTTTCGGAGGTTTACCATGCGTATGAGGGAAAAAGACGAGCAGTGGGAGGGATAGATTTTGATGATATGCTTATAGAATGCGAAGAACTTCTGCTAAAAAATAAGGCAGAGCGAGAGAACTGGCAGAACCGTTTTCAGCATATTCTCATAGATGAATTTCAGGACATCAATTACAGGCAGTATAGTATTGTGCGGATCCTGGCAGGGAGGCATAAAAATGTGTTCGCAGTAGGAGATGATGATCAGGCAATTTACGGATTCCGTGGGGCAAAACCTGCCTGTATGCAACTGTTTGAGGAGGAGTTTGCAGCAGAAAAAATACTTTTGGAAACAAATTACCGAAGTAAGCAGGAAATTGTGGAAGCATCCCTGCTTGTGATCAATGAAAATAAGAATCGTTTTCCGAAGGAACTTATGGCATGTGAGGCCAATAGGATACCGCAGGAGGAACAGCATGCGGTAAAGGTAAAAGAGTTTACAGAATCCCCTGAACAACTGCGATATCTGATTGACCGGCTGAAAAGAAAGTTCCCCGGAGAGACTTGTGCGGTTCTTTTTCGGACAAACCTTGCGATGCAGAGTGTGGCGGCGAGACTTGTAAAAGCAGGGATTCCACTGATTGTAAAAGAAAAAATGGCTGATCCTTATGAGCATTTTATTGTATGTGATATTATGGCTTACCTGCGTATGGCACAGGGAATCGCCGCAAGAGCAGATTATCTGCGGGTAATCAACAAACCGTTTCGTAATATTTCCAGAGAAGCGTTTGTGGATGGAGCATCACTGGAAGGTGTGGAAAAATATTATTCAGGTATGCTCCCCGGGATTACGGATACCGAACGCAGAAAAATATATGAAGCTGTCATGCTATTAAAGAAACAGATGGCATTTTTGAAAAATACAGAATTAAAGACAGCAGTGGTTTTTATACGAAAGGTTTGTGGATATGAAAGATTTCTGCAGCAAAAGTTAAGATGCGAACATGGAGAAAAATCAGAAGAATGGCTTACGATTCTGGAATGGATCACGGAGGACGCAGGACATTACAACAATCTTTCGCAATGGCAGGAGGCACAGTATGGATACAAGGAGATGTTAAAGAAAAACAATCAGAGTCTTCAGAAGCAAAGAACCGAAGATAAGGAAAATCAGGGAAAAGTAAGATTACTTACAGTTCATGCGTCCAAAGGATTGGAATTTGACCATGTCTTGATCCCGGATTGCAATGAAAAGACATTTCCCCACGGTAATATGCCGGATCCGGAGCAATGCGAGGAGGAACGCAGAATTTTTTATGTAGCCATGACACGTGCAAAAAAGAACCTGGAACTTCTCTGCCTTACCGGCACAAGAGAGCGTCCCAGGTTCCCTTCCAGATTCCTTATTCCTCTGAATCGTTATCGTCAATGAGCTCGTCAAATTCGCAGTTGTCCAGATATTCATCAAAAGCATCTGCGACTTTTTCGTAGACATCGTCATCTTCAATGTATGCAAGAACCGGTTCCTCGTTCGGGTCATCCGGATTCTCGGTGTATCCGTAGAACCATACTTCTCCGTCATCATTGTCGCCGTTCTCGTTCAGAGGCATTAATGCGATATAATCGTTTTTCTCAACAGTGAGAATCGTGATGATCGCACAATTTACAACAGTGCCGTCTTCCAGTTCCAACTCAACGGTCATTTCTTCATCTTCGTAGCTTTCATTTTTACCCATGGAAATCCTCCTGATAATTTTGTAGGGTGTAACAGTATTTTGTTCCCTTATTATAACTGTTTACAGATATTCTTGCAATGCTTGTTTTTCTTAACGTCACAAGCTATAATAAAACAGTAAAATAAGACAAATCAGCGAAAACGGAGTGCGGTAATGACAGAAAGAAAGCATACAATAAAGCCTTATCCGCTGGGAGCGTATCCGGAGGACGGTGCGATCCGGTTCTCTTTTGCCACAAGCAAAAAAGACTGTGGTGTGATCGTATATGACAGGAAAAGTGGGAAAAGAGTTCATAAGATTCCTTTCCGACAGGAAGACCGTATGGGCAACGTATATTGCAGGTATCTGGAACTGGATCCGGAAAATATCGGATATCAGTTCTATGAGTCGGAAAATATAATGCCGGATCTGCATGCGAAGGGCTTTCTGGGAAGACCTGCTTACGGAAAAGTACGAAAGAATCAGAATAGAATTGCCGTGTTCCTGAAGGATAATTTTGACTGGGAGCAGGATGCACATCCCATGCTTCCTTATCAGGAGAGTATATGCTATTGCCTGCATGTGCGCGGCTTTACAATGCATACCTCTTCAAGGGTTGCACACCGCGGTACTTTCGCAGGGCTTATTGAGAAATTAGACTATCTGCAGGAGATTGGTATTACTACGGTAGAATTACAGCCTGTCTATGAGTTTGACGAGGTACCTGCAGAGGGAAGCACACAGACTTCCGGGGATAGGATCACCGCAGCTGTTCCTGCGACAGAAGAAAAAGACAGCGTGTGTCCCGGATACCGTGTTCTGAATTATTGGGGATATCAGGAAGGATATTATTATGCACCCAAGGCTGCGTATGCGGCAAGTGATGACCCTGCGGAGGAATTCAGGCAGATGGTGAAGGAATTCCACAAACGGAAGATGGAAGTCATTTTGCAATTTTATTTTCCGAAAGGAATGGATGCTGCGGAAATCGGGAACATTTTACGCTTCTGGGTGCTTACCTACCATGTGGATGGGTTTCATTTGATGGGAGAGGGCGTACCTGCACAGATGCTGGCAAAAGATCCGGCACTTGCCGATACCAAGCTGTGGTATTATTCCTTTGATACTTCTGATATTTATACGCAGGTACAGTCACCGGAATACCGCAACCTGGCAGAATATCGTGACGATTATCTGTATACGATGCGCCGGTTCCTTAAGGGTGATGACAATATGCTTTCCGGCGTGTTATATGAAATGCGACATATTCCTTCTAAAATGGGCAGAATTCATTATTTGTCCAATTATTACGGGTTTACGCTGATGGATATGGTCTCTTACGACCATAAGCACAATGAGGCAAACGGCGAGGGCAACCGGGATGGCAATGATTATAACTGCAGTTGGAATTGCGGAGAAGAGGGAATTTCCCGTAAGAAGAAAGTACTGGCACTTCGGAAAAAGCAGTTGCAGAATGCGTTCTGCATGTTAATGCTGACGCAGTCAACGCCGCTTATTTTCATGGGAGACGAATTCGGCAATTCAGAGCTGGGAAACAATAATCCTTATTGTCAGGACAATAAAGTTACCTGGCTGAACTGGCAGGATATGGAAAAAAATCGCGAAATATTCGAATTCTGGAAACAAATGGTTACCTTCCGTCAAAAACATCCGATTTTACATCCGGAAGAGGAACTTCGTATTATGGATACACTTTCCTGCGGTTATCCGGATCTGTCCTATCACGGACAGAACGCCTGGAGACCTCAGACAGAAAGCTATAACAGGCATGTCGGTATGATGTACTGCGGAAAATATGCAAAAAATGTGTCAGGGAAGGAAGATGCGTTCCTCTATGTTGCCATGAACATGCACTGGGAACCGCAGAAACTTGGTTTTCCGAAGCTGCCGAAGGGAATGGAATGGAAACTGGTCTTAGCAACGGAAAAGACACAGAATACGCTGACAGCGTCAGATACGGAGAAACAGCCGAAGGATCAGATGATAGGTGTAATTCCGCCGAGAAGCATCGTGGTATATGAAGGCGTGGAAAGTACTGTTTTCAGTAAAACGAAGAGGGATACCGGTAAAGGCAAAAATAAAATTTGAAACGAAAATAAAGAAAGCAGGATAAAACAAACAGTAAAAGTATGTATCATATCTGGAAACATTTTAAGACAATTACGTATCATAAAATCCTGGTGGCAGGAGGGTGCTTCCGGGTGGGATTATACAGACAGGGATTATTACACGATATGTCGAAGTACAGTCCGACGGAATTCTTTGTAGGAGCAAAGTATTATCAGGGAACCAGGAGCCCCAATAATGCAGAGAGGGAAGATATCGGTTATTCCAGTGCCTGGCTGCATCACAAGGGCAGAAACAAGCACCATTATGAATATTGGATCGATTACAGCATGCAGGCGTTGCCGGGTGGCATGGCACCGGTTCCGATGCCGGATCGTTATATCGCGGAAATGATCATGGACAGGATCGCTGCAAGCAAGGTCTATATGGGTGCGGCGTATACGGACAGATCACCTCTGGAGTATTATTACCGGGGAACGGATAAAGCCCCAATTCATCCGGACACCCGGACGAAGTTATGGTACGTACTTAAGATGCTGGCCGAACAAGGCGAAGAGAAGACATTTCATTTTATCCGGGAAAACCTGGTACAGCAGAAACAAAAATTGGACTGGCAACAGTTGGAGAAAGCAGAATAGAATAGTAAAAACAGTGATAAGTAGAGAATCCTATGAACTGTATGATACTGTTGTTGTTACTATTTTGCGGAGGCAATTCCTGTCAGAATGGCTGTGGATGTGGCTCTTACGGAAATAATACCTGCGGTGGTGGCTCCAATGCCTGTGGCGCACGTAATAGGCCCGAACGGAGTGAATGTATTGGATCGGGCAGAGAAGGCTGCGACAATGATTGCAGAAGATCGGAGCCTAGGCCATCCAGACCGGAATTCCCTAACTTTACACCGGTGGACGATCCGGCATTTTCCAGAAGAAATGATGGAAGATGTGAGACCTGTGGGTGTGAGCAGAATTCATAAATACAGCAATATAAGAAACACCCTCTGAATGGCTTTTCGCGATTCAGGGGGTGTTTCTCTGTATTCGTATGATTTGTCCATAAATATTTTGCCTAAAGCTATTAGTTGGACATTACTTCCTTCCAGTATTTGTTGAAGAGTTCTTCTCCTTCGGTACCCAGATATAGGAAGGTCTCGAGATTGTGATACTGAGACAGATCCGGGAAAGCAATCGGAGAATTCTTTAATTCTTCGTCTTCAATCAACTCTCTGGCAGCGACATTGGGAGTACCGTAGGTGATGTATTCGAAATTCTTCAGAGCCACGTCTGCGCGGCACATGAAATCAATGAACTTCTCGGCATTTTCTTTGTTGGGAGCATTCTTCGGAATGACCCATCCATCGATCCAGACATTGGTACCTTCCTCAGGAATGACATAATCCAGATCAGGGTTCTCACTCATTACATAAATGGCATCTCCGGAGAACATAACGCCCAGAGCAGCTTCGTTACCAATCATTTTGTCACGCACCTGATCCACAACGTAAGCCTGTACGAGAGGCTTCTGGGCAATCAGATCCTGCGTTGCAATCTGCAGTTCGGACTCATCCAGACTGTTGGAAGAGAAGCCGTTCTTTTTCAAAGCAACCATAAGAGAATCCTTTACGGAATCCATCATCAGAATATTATCGGCATATTTCTCATCCCAAAGGTCAGCCCATTTCGTGGGAGGGGTATCTACCATGGTCTTGTTATAGATAATGCCGACGGTTCCCCAACAATAAGGGATGCAGTATTTGTTGCCGGGATCGTAAGCAGCTGCCTGCTCATAATACTGTTCACCGATATTTGTCTTGGCATTGGGAATCTTGTCATAATCGATCTCCTGAATCAGATCATTCTCGATCATCTTCTGTACCATGTAATCGGAAGGGCATACCACGTCATAAGCGCTGGATCCGGCCTCTACCTTGGGATACATGATCTCGTTGGTCTCAAATTCATCGTAGATCACCTTGATACCGGTCTCTTCTTCAAACATGGTGATGGTCTCGGGATCGATATATTCCCCCCAGTTGTAGACGATGACTTCGCCGTTTTCACCACCGGCGGAAGAGGACCCGCAGCCGGTCAGAGCAGTTGCGGTAAGGATACCGCACAGAAGCAGTGCAATAAATTTTTTCATTCATTTTCCTCCTAAAATCTATTGAAAAAGTGATTACTTTTTCTTTCCTTTGGGTGTGTAGTTTACTAAGATAAGTAAAACCAGTACAGTGACAAAAATAATCGTGGACAATGCGTACATTTCCGGTTTGATGCCTTTTTTTACTTCGGTGTAGATCTTGGTGGACAGGGTGTCAACGCCGGGACCTTTGGTAAAGTGAGTAATGATAAAGTCATCCAATGACATGGTAAATGCCATCAGAAAACCGGACAGGATACCCGGCAGGATATCCGGAAACACCACTTTGAAAAAGGCATATACGTGAGATGCCCCCAGATCCAGAGCCGCTTCGTAAGTACTGGGATTGAGCTGCTTCATACGGGGCATTACACTTAAGATCACATAAGGAATATTAAATGTAATATGCGCAAGCAGAATCGTACCGAAACCGAACTTCACACCGAGACTGATGAACAACAGCATCAGAGAGATACCGGTGACGATCTCGGCATTCAGCATGGGGATATTGGTGATTCCCATGAGAATTGTACGGCTGGTGCGCTTCATGGACTGCATGGCAATACATGCAATCGTTCCGATCAGTGTGGCAATCAATGCGGATAACAATGCTAAAGCCAGCGTGTTCCACAGAGCCTGCATGATCTGTTCGTTCTGGAACAGGGAATGGTACCATTTGGTAGTAAATCCGCCCCATTTTGCACGGGTCTTGCTCGCATTGAAGGAGAGTACGATCAAAGTCAGAATCGGTGCGTATAAAAAGATAAAGATTAACGCAAGGTATATTTTTTTTGCGGTTGTTTTGATCATAATGCGTTCGCCTCCCCGTCTTTATCCGTTACCACGGAGATTACCATATTAAAGATGATGAACAGCATCAGTACGATGGACAGACCGCTTCCGAGATTCCAGTTGCCGGTCTGCGTGAATTCCTGCTCGATCACGTTACCAATCAGCAGGATCTTGCTGCCGCCCAGAATCTTACTGATGACGAAGGTGGTCAGTGCAGGAACGAACACCATCGTAATACCACTGACCATACCGGGCAGGCTTAACGGGAAAATGATCCGCAGGAAAGTCTGCATGCCGTTGGCACCGAGATCATAAGCTGCATTGATAACGCTTTTATCGATTTTCACAAGTACATTATAAAGAGGCAGAACCATAAACGGTAAAAAGTTATATACCATACCGAGTACGATGGCATACGGTGTATTGATGATATTCAGCGCCGGCAGGTGCAGGGTAGCGAGAATACTGTTGATGACACCTGTTTTTTCCAGAAGCGTCTGCCAGGCAAGTGTGCGGAGCAGAAAATTCATCCACATCGGCAGGATAAAGATCAGAACTAAAAAAGAGTTCTGGTTTACATTCATATTGCACAGAATCATGGCAAGCGGATAGGCGAGAAGCAGACAGATCACGGTACTGATCACAGATAATTTCAATGCTTCCCACAAAGCTTTCGAATGTTCTGCGGTGGCGATCGCCAGAATATTATCAAGCGTAAATGCTCCGGTCTTGTCGGTCAGACCATAATAGAACACCATGCACAGCGGCACAATGACAAACATGGCTGACCAGAAGATAAAAGGGAGCGATAATAATTTTTTATTCATTGACTCCAATAGCCTCCTCATCCTCGGATTCCGGCTTCTTCATGATCTGAATATTGAACGGATCTACTTTGATGCCGACTTTGGTACCTACGGGAACCATTTTGGTCGACTGTACCAGCCACTCGAAACCGTTTGCCATGACTTCCATCTCATAATGGACACCTTTGAAGATGGAGTGGGTCAGAGTACCCTGAATGATGCCTTCTTCGGGAGCAACCAGTTCCACATCTTCCGGACGGATGACAACGTCAACCGGCTTGTTCTCACCGAACCCGGTATCTACGCAGGTAAAACGGGCACCGAGGATCTCTACCAGACGGTCACGGATCATGGTAGCGCCGATGATATTACTGTCACCGATAAAGTCGGCAACAAATGCGTTCTCCGGTTCATTATAGATGCTTTCAGGTGTACCAATCTGCTGGATATAACCCTGGTTCATGACTACGATAGTATCGGACATGGTAAGGGCTTCTTCCTGGTCATGAGTGACATAGATAAAGGTAATGCCCAGTTCATTCTTCAGACGGATCAATTCATACTGCATATCCTGGCGCAGTTTCAGATCCAGTGCACCAAGAGGCTCATCCAGGAGCAGAAGCTTCGGCTCGTTTACAATAGCGCGTGCAATGGCGATACGCTGCTGCTGACCGCCGCTTAAGGAATCCGGCATACGGTTTTCAAAACCGTCAAGATTGACTAACTTCAGGGCATATTTGATTTTATCATTAATGTAAGATTTACTTTTACCGCTGATCTTTAATCCAAAAGCAATATTTTCCGCAATGGTCATATGAGGGAACAGGGCATACTTTTGGAATACAGTGTTCAGATTGCGCTTATTGGGTGGAAGGTTAGTGATATCCCTGCCTTCGAAAATGACCTGACCTTTGTCAGGGGTCTCGAAACCGCCAAGGATTCGGAGGGTTGTAGTCTTTCCGCAGCCACTGGGACCCAGGAGAGTCAGAAACTCATTCTCGCGGATGTACAGATTGAGATCATCCAGAACCATCTGACTGTCAAATGATTTTGAAATGTTCACTAAATTGACTAAAGCATTTTTCATCAATTTTTTCCTTCCTGATGTAAAAAAATCCTGCAAAAATTCCATAGAAATCTAATTGAAAATTTTTTGCAAGTCGAATTAATATTATACATAAATAAGTGGAAAGTCAATGTGAAGTTTCGTATTTTTCGACCTATTTTACATAAACCTTACCGCAGAGAAAAAACAAGAGCTTTTTTCGGGATTTTTGCAGAAAAAATGTTTCACAATTTTCAGAATTGTGCTATATTTAAAAACATAAAAAGAAACAGAAGCATGTAAGGAGGATCCGGTCATGAGCAAAGAAAAATATGTTGCCTATGTTTCCAGTTACACACAGGGAGACAGCCACGGTATCAGAATATATGATGTGGATATGAAAAACGGTCGTTTTCAGGAAAAAGATAAGGTGGAAATCACCAATTCTTCTTATCTGACGATCTCCCATAACGGAAAGTTTCTTTATTCTATTACGGATTTCGGTGTGGAAGCATATACGATCCTACCGGACGGAGATCTGGAACTGATTAACTTTGCACCAATCAATGGTATGAGAGGATGTTATGTCTCCACAGACTATGCAGATCAGTATCTGTTTGTAGCAGGTTACCATGACGGTAAATTAACGGTACTTCGCCTGAAAGAGGATGGCTCTATCGGCGAGATCACGGATGAGATTTATCACAAGGGTCTGGGAAGTATGGCAGAGCGCAATTTCCGCCCTCATATTAACTGCGCACGTATGACACATGATAACAAGTACCTGCTGGTGGCAGATCAGGGAATGGATCATGTCAATGTATATCGTTTTGATGCGGAGAGAGGAAAAGTAAAGCTGGAGGATATCATCCGCAGCGAAATGGAATCCGCACCCCGTCATATTAAGATTTCCGAGGATGGCAGATATATTTATATCCTTCATGAACTGAAGTGTTATATCGATGTTTATGAATACACAGACAATAACAATGATCCTACCTTTGAAAAGATCCAGACAGTGGAACTGATCAAACTGACGAGAGGCAATACCAACAGTGCCAGCGCTTTCAGCTTTTCACTGGATTACAATTATCTCCTCAGCTCTATCGCAGGAGACAATTCCGTAATTGTATTTAATGTGGATAAGAAGACGGGACTTCTGAAGAAGAATTTCCTGCTGCCCGTCAGCGGAGAATATCCGAAGGATGCAGAGTTCTTCCCGGACAACAAGTTCCTGGTATCCTTAAACCACGAGAGTAATACCATGACTTTCTTCCATATCGATCTGGAGCACGGTACCATGATCATGAACGGACCGGCAATGAAAGTCAATATGCCCAACTGCATTTTGTTCCACAAGCTTGGGTAACTTGAAAGTTAGTTAAGCAAACCTGTCGCCGTAGCCCCGATTGCATATAAGAAACGCTGACATCGCGGTGTGCTCTAGCA
>CAKRRS010000050.1 GCA_934394665.1 uncultured Acetatifactor sp.
GCGAGGGTACTTTCCTCGCTTACGTGCCGCTGCGCTCTGTTTCCGAACGCAAGTGATGTCAGCGTTTCTTATATGCAGCCGGGGCTACGGCAGGCTAGCCAGTATGTTAGCCAACGATTATTCACTAACTTTCAATTTAGCAGTCTACGCCCAGCCCACGGAGTGCTTCCTCCGCCTGTTCTTTTGTCTGGAAGTGAATTCCATGAATTCCCTGCGCTTCTGCTGCCTGAACATTTTTCAGCGTATCATCAAGGAAGACACTTTCCTCGGCTTTTAAACCATATCTGCTTAACAACAGCTGATAAATCTCCGGTTCAGGTTTGATCAGGTGCTCCTTGTAAGACAGGATACCGCCTTCCATCTCGGGGAGAAAATTCAATGCTTCTGCGCATTCCACTTCTGCCTTACGAGAGAAATTAGACAGGTAATACACATGATATCCTTTTGCCTTGAGTTCTTTCAGCCAGGGAATCGCATATGCTCTGGGAGTGACGATTCCGTGGATATTGTCAAAAGCGCGATTCAGTTCCTGCTCCAGTTCCGGTGCATCTTTGATAAACGCATCCAGGATCTGCCTGTCTGTCCAAGTGCCGCGGTCATACTCATTCCATAACGGATTCATCACAGATGCCTTGGCAATACGCGCTATCATATCAGCATCAAATCCCTTGTCTGCCAGGAATCCTTCCCAGCGATAATCTGTCAGAACATTTCCTATGTCAAAAATAATATTACGTATCACTTTCTACCTTCTCCTTATTCTCAATCTTGTGTCCAACGATGACGCTTTCTAAAAATGAACCGCGAAACCATACACACCGAAAGCCGCGTCAGGATTCTTTCATGTGTTATCAAGAAAACAGGCAGCTTTACATTTTTGCGCCTTTCCCCTCTTATGGCTTCACCTCTCCGGCATCCAGTTCCATGATTTCTAAAAGCTTTCCTGCTGCCGCCGTCAGCGGCATTTTCGTATTTTTCACGACGCAGAACTGCCTCTTAGGTATCATTTTATTGAATCTGAGTTCAAAAAGCAAGCCTGACTCCACATAATCTCTGGCAAAATCACGCATCACGCATCCGACGCCCAGGTTTCTCCTGACGAACTGCACGATCATATCACTGGTGGCAAGTTCAAACTCCGGCTGCACATAGACACCGTTTCCTGCCAGAAATTCATCCATATAGCTTCTGCTGCTGGTATTTTTCTCCAGAAAAATAAGCGGCAGACTTTCCAGTTCCTGAAAATCCAAGGTTTTATTTTTATAACTGAAAAAACGTCTTCCGGCCACAAAAACATCCTCGATCTCCCGCACCGGTATCATCCGGATATCCGGCCGTTCCGGAAAAGGTGTGCTGACGATTCCGAAGTCGATTCTTCCTTCTCTCAGATAATTCAACGTCTCCGGTGTCGGAGCATTGGTAACGATCACCTTGATCCCCGGATATTTTTCATGGAATTTTTCCAGATAGGGAAGCAGATAGAACTGCAATGTCATATCGCTGGCACCGATACGGACTTCTCCCAGCTCCATATTCTGCATCTGATGAACCTTTTTCACACCAAGTTCTATCTGTTCATAGCCTTTTGACACATAAGAATACAGCAGTTCACCCTCGCCGGTCAGCCGTACACCCTTGGCTGCCCTGTGAAACAACGCCACATCCAGTGTATTCTCCAGCTGCTTGATTGCCTGACTGACAGCCGGCTGTGAGATAGATAATTCTCCCGCTGCTTTTGTCACACTACCGCATTTTGCCACATAGTAAAATACTTTATACGCTTCCAGGTTATTGATCATGAAAGTCCCCCCGCTGCTCGCATAAACCAAAAAGAGCATGGCTGATCTTGCGCCAGCACCATGCCCTTTTTTGCATTCTGTCTGTTTCTGTTCCGTCGACACGATTCTGTGTCAGTCACCCCAAAATCCTATTTCTTCAGAGGACTCTCACGATAGATAATATCTTCTCTTCCGGGGCCGTTGCTGACCATGGTAATGGGGAAGCCGATCTGCTCCTCAATGAACTCCACATACTTTCTGCAGTTCTCAGGCAATTCATCAAAGTTCCGGATACCGCGGATATCGCATTTCCATCCGGGCAGCTTCTGAAGCACCGGTTTTGCCTTCTCCAGCTTGTAAGTAACCGGGAAGTCTGTGGTTACTTCACCATCGATCTCATAACCTACGCATACAGGAATCTCATCCAGATATCCCAGTGCATCCAGTACGGTAAATGCAACATCGGTAGCGCCCTGCAGACGGCAGCCGTACTTTGTTGCCACGCAGTCAAACCAACCCATACGTCTGGGACGTCCGGTCGTTGCACCGAACTCACCGCCATCACCGCCGCGGCGACGTAACTCATCAGCCTCATCACCGAAGATCTCGGATACGAAAGCACCTGCTCCTACGGAAGAAGAATATGCCTTACTTACAGTAACGATCTGCTTGATCTCATAAGGAGGGATACCTGCACCGATGGCGCCGTAAGCTGCCAGGGTGGAGGAAGAAGTTACCATAGGATAGATTCCGTGATCCGGATCCTTCATGGTTCCCAACTGTCCCTCTAACAGAACAGTCTTGCCTTCCTTCATTGCTTTATCCAGAAATGCGGATACATCACATACGAAAGGTGCGATCATATCACGATACTCATGTAATGTATTTAACAGCTCTGCGGGGTCGATCAGGGGCTTATGATACAGATGCTCCAGAATGACATTCTTCATCTCGCTGACACGCTGTACCTTCTCCTGTAACAGTTCGTCATCGAACAGTTCACTTACCTGGAAACCGATCTTCGCATACTTATCAGAATAAAAAGGTGCAATACCGGACTTGGTGGAACCGAAGGACTTACCGCCCAGTCTCTCCTCTTCATACTGATCAAATAAAATATGATAAGGCATTACCATCTGTGCACGGTCAGATACCAGAATCTTAGGCATCGGAACATTTCTGTCTGTGATGGATTTGATTTCCTTCATCAGAATCGGAATATTTAATGCCACACCGTTACCGATCACACTGGTAGTATGATTGTAAAATACGCCGGAAGGAAGGGTGTGCAGAGCAAATTTACCATAATTGTTCACGATGGTATGTCCTGCATTTGCACCGCCCTGAAAACGTACAATAATGTCCGCTTTCTCTGCCAGCATATCCGTGATCTTTCCTTTTCCTTCGTCGCCCCAGTTGGCTCCTACTACTGCCTTTACCATTTTTTCCTCCATTCTTTATCACATGTTTGGTGATAAATCAAATTGCATCATCTGACTTTGTAAGTTCCGGGCAGTTCCAGGTGCTTTTGTTGCCTTACACCGCCCGTTTCTCACAACAGTAATTAGTATACAACACTTTGTGATATAAGTAAAATCAATATTTATTATATTTTATATAATGAATTTTAATACCACACATATTTCAACATTTCACACGTGATCTCGCTTGTCCATTACTCTCTGCCGTCCCAGCAGTAAGTGCACAGCTTCTCCCTGCCGATTCCCACGGATTCGATCATATCGTCCAGTCTCTGGAACTGCAGCGTAGTGAAATTCAGCTGTTTGCAGATGCGGCCCACCATTTCTTCGTATTCCGGGGTATCCGGATCCACGTAATTCTTCAGATCGATCTCTCTGCCTTCCTGCTCGATCTCTTTGATCACACGACGGGTGATCAGATCCATTTCCGACGATGATCTGGAGAAATTCAGATACTTACATCCGTATAACAGCGGCGGACAAGCCGGGCGGATATGTACTTCCTTCGCACCGCTCTGATATAAAAATTCCGTAGTCTCCCGAAGCTGTGTACCGCGGACGATGGAATCATCGATCAACAGCAGGCTCTGATCCTGGATCAGGTCATGCACCGGGATCAGCTTCATCTTCGCGATCAGATTTCTCTGGGTCTGAATGGTAGGCATAAAAGATCTCGGCCAGGTCGGCGTATACTTGATGAACGGACGGGAAAAAGGAATTCCCGAACGGTTCGCATATCCTACTGCATGTGCGGTACCGGAATCCGGCACGCCTGCCACAATATCAGGCTTTACATTGTCGCGCTCCGCAAGCTTTGCGCCGCACTGATAACGCATTTTCTCTACACTGATTCCTTCATAGGAAGAAGAAGGATAACCGTAATATACCCATAAAAAGGTACAGATCTTCATATCTTTGCCGGGCTGTACCAGTGTTCTGACCCCTTCCGGTGTCACCACGGCGATCTCACCGGGTCCCAATTCTCTCACCGGCTGATATCCCAGATTCAGGTAGGCAAAACTCTCAAAGGACACACAGTAAGCACCTTCTTTTTTCCCCACTGCCACCGGGGTACGTCCCATCTTGTCTCTGGCTGCATAGATTCCCTTCGGTGTCATGATCAATAACGTCAGGGAACCGTCAACGATCTCCTGGGCATACTGAATGCCCTCCACCAGGTTATCCTTCTGGTTCACGATTGCCGCCACAAGCTCCGTGGCATTGATATCTCCGCCGCTCATCTCCAGGAAATGGGAATGTCCCTTTGCAAACAGGTCTTTGATAATGGCATCCGTGTTGTTGATCTTACCGACCGTAGTAATAGCATAAGTTCCGTGATGAGAACGTACCATCAGCGGCTGCGGCTCAAAATCAGAAATACATCCGATACCGAGATTGCCGCGCATCTCATTTACGTCCTTGTCAAATTTGGTACGGAACGGTGCATTCTCAATATTGTGAATGGCACGGTTGTATCCTTCCTCTTTGCTGTAGACTGCCATACCGGCGCGTCTGGTTCCCAGATGGGAATGATAATCTGTTCCGAAGAACAGGTCAAACACACAATCCTCTTTTGCTGCGACTCCAAAAAATCCACCCATAGTTGTCTCCTGCTTTTCTCTTTTATTTGTAACTGCTCAAAACCTTGCAAATCTCAGCGCACACGTGTAAAAACCGTCATCGGCTATTTGTGGTCTGCAAACGGTCAAATGACGGTTTTTTATGCTATGGTTGCTATTTATACATTGATCTCCGCTTTGACGCCCAGCAGATCTTTGTTTGCCTCCAGGATCGGGTTGATCACATTCTTCAGGAAAGCTTCCACCTGTTCCTTAGAACGTCCGATATACTTGGAAGGATCCATAGATGCCTTCAGTTCCTCCAGACCCATAGGGAAGGCAGGATCTGCAGCAATCAGCTCTAACAGATTGTTCTCTTTGCCTTCCACCTTCACATTGCGTCCGGCTTCCATGGAAAGCTCGCGGATACGCTCATGCAGTTCCTGACGGTTGCCGCCCAGTTTCACGGCATCCATCATGATATTCTCGGTAGCCATGAACGGCAGTTCGCTCATCATATGTTTCTCAATGACCTTAGGGTACACTACCAGACCGTCTACCACATTCAGGCACAGATCCAGAATACCGTCGATAGCTAAGAAGCCTTCGGGAATGGACAGTCTCTTATTTGCAGAGTCGTCCAGAGTTCTCTCGAACCACTGGGTAGCGGAAGTGATCGCGGGATTCAGTGCATCCACCATCACATAACGGGACAGGGAAGCAATACGCTCACTTCTCATGGGATTGCGCTTGTATGCCATAGCGGAGGAACCGATCTGATTCTTTTCAAAAGGCTCTTCCACTTCTTTCAGATGCTGCAGCAGACGGATATCATTGCTCATCTTATGTGCGGATGCTGCAATGCCTGCCAGTACATTTGCCACACGGGTATCTACTTTACGGGAATAGGTCTGTCCGGATACAGGATAGCATTCCTGGAAGCCCATCTTTGCTGCGATCATGGGATCGATTTTGTCAATGGTCTCCTGATCCCCGTTGAACAGTTCCAGGAAAGAAGCCTGGGTGCCGGTAGTTCCCTTGGAGCCTAACAGCTTCATGGTGCCCAGTACATGATCCAGATCCTCCAGATCCAGAGAGAACTCCTGTAACCATAAGGTTGCTCTCTTACCTACGGTCGTAGGCTGTGCGGGCTGGAAATGAGTAAATGCCAGGGTCGGCTGTGCCTTATATTTATCCGCGAAATCAGCCAGTTCCTTCATGGCATTGATCAGCTTTTTACGAACCAGCTTCAGTGCCTCTGTCATCACGATAATATCGGTATTGTCTCCCACATAGCAGGAAGTTGCACCCAGATGGATAATGCCGGCTGCCTTGGGGCACTGCTGTCCGTATGCATAGACATGGCTCATAACATCATGACGCACCAGCTTCTCACGCTCTTTTGCCACATCGTAATTGATGTCCTCGGCATGGGCCTTCAGTTCTTCGATCTGCTCATCTGTGATAACGGGCTTGCCGTTCTGGGACAGTCCCAGCTCTTTTTCCGTCTCTGCCAGTGCGATCCACAGTTTTCTCCAGGTGCGGAACTTCATGTCCGGAGAAAAAATATACTGCATCTCTTTACTTGCATAGCGCTCGGATAACGGGCTCTGATATCTGTCTGTACCTGTACTCATTTGTCTTACTCCTCTTAATCATTATTAAAATTATCATAACTTTTTCAGAACCACATTCTCAAAAAAGCTCTTCCAGAACTTATGGGTGGCTCTGAATCGTTATTTGTCAAATTCCCCACGGATATCTTCTCTGGGCGGCTCCATCGGATATTTTCCGGTAAAGCATCCCTTGCAGATACCGAGATTACCGCCGACCAGTTCTTCCAGTCGTTCGATCTTCAGATAGTCCAGGCTGTCCGTGCCGATCAGGTCACTGATCTCCCGGATGGAACGGTTATATGCGATCAGCTGGTCTCTCGCCGGCACATCCGTGCCGAAATAACACGGCCACAGGAAAGGCGGCGAGCTGACTCTCATATGTACTTCTTTGGCCCCGGCCTCTCTGAGCATCTTCACGATACGGTCGGAAGTCGTACCGCGGACAATGGAGTCATCGATCATGATGACGCGTTTGCCTTCCACTGCTTCCCGGATGGGGTTCAGTTTGACCTGTACGCTACTCTCTCTGCTCTTCTGTTTCGGTTTGATGAAAGTCCTGCCCACATAGGCATTTTTCACAAACCCCATACCATACGGAATTCCGGACTGCATGGAATATCCCATGGCAGCGCAGTTGCCGGACTCCGGTACGCCGATGACCAGATCTGCATCCACCGGTGAATCCATAGCCAGGAACTTGCCTGCCAGAATACGGGAATCATACACACTGACTCCGTCAATAAAGCTGTCGGGTCTGGCAAAATAAATATACTCAAAAATGCATCTTGCGGTATCTGCCGGTTTCAACACATGGGTTGTGTCGGACTCGATTCCCTTTTCCGGAGAGATGGTCACGATCTCGCCGGGCAATACATCCCTGACGAACTCGGCACCTACCGTATCCAGGGCGCAGGTCTCACTGGAAAGGAAATACGCATTGTCTCTCTTACCGATACAAAGCGGTTTAAATCCGTAGGGATCTCTCGCACCGATCAGCTTACGGGGAGACATTACCACCAGGGAATACGCTCCCTTGATCTTCGTCATGGCTCTGCCGACAGCTTCCTCTACCGATTTGGAATTCAATCGCTCTCTGGCGATATGATACGCAATAACCTCCGAATCGATGGTCGTCTGGAAGATAGCTCCGGTATACTCCAGTTCTCTGCGAAGCTCCGGTGCATTGATCAGATTACCGTTATGTGCCAGTCCCAAGGTACCTTTTACATAATTCAATACCAAAGGCTGTGCATTTTCTCTGGTAGATCCGCCTGCCGTGGAATAGCGGACATGTCCCACACCGATATCACCTTTTAACTTTTCCAGGTGTTCCGGTGTGAACGCCTCATTGACCAGTCCCATATCTTTACTGCTTAAGACCTTGCCCTTGGGACCGTTCGTTTCGCTGACGGCAATACCGCAGCTCTCCTGTCCTCTGTGCTGCAATGCCAGAAGACCGTAATAAATGGTAGATGCAACGTCATGTCCGTCGAAATCATACACGCCGAAGACACCGCACTCTTCTTTTAATTTATCATTATTTTCTGTCTGGATATAAATGTTGTCTGTCACCTGTAGCCTAACCTTTCCTGTCTGCCACAAAATACCTGTTCACACGCTTCCACCGTGCTCTTACGATATCTTACAGCCTTTTAAGTGGTATACACACAATTTTACCCAATCCCCATAATTGTAACTCATTCACCTTGCCGCTTATCGCTTATAAGTCCTTACCGGTCAGCATCTTATATGCCTGAAGGTATTTGGCAATCGTCTTCTCCACGATATCCTCGGGAAGCTTCCAACCCTTTTCGGGATTGGCTTTCAGCCAGTCACGGGCGAACTGTTTGTCAAAAGAAGGCTGTCCGTGTCCGGGTTCATAGCCGTCTACCGGCCAGAAACGGGAGCTGTCGGGGGTCAGTACTTCATCGCCCAGTACCATGTTGCCGTCCTCGTCCAGACCGAATTCGAACTTGGTATCTGCGATAATGATTCCTTTGGTCAGTGCGTAATCCGCACACTTTTTATAAATGGCAATGGTATAATCACGAAGCTTGGCCGCATAATCTGCGCCCTTGCCGGGGAAACGTTTCTCAAGATATTCCACACTCTGCTCATAGGAGATATTCTCATCATGATCTCCGATCTCAGCCTTGGTGGAAGGGGTATAGATGGGCTCAGGAAGCTGATCGGCCTCCTTCAGACCTTCCGGAAGCTTAATACCGCATACGGTACCGTTCTTCTTGTAGCTTTCCCAGCCGCTTCCGGTAATATATCCGCGAACGATACACTCGATGGGGAGCATGTTCAGCTTTCTGCACATCATGCTGTTGCCGTCGAATTTCGGCTGTCTGAAAAACTCGGGCATATCCTTGACATCCACAGATACCATATGATTGGGGATCACATCCTCGGTCATGTCAAACCAGAATTTCGACATCTGGGTCAATACAGTTCCTTTTTTCGTTACTGTGTTGTCCAAGATTACATCAAAGCAGCTGATACGGTCAGTTGCCACCATGATCAGGGTATCTCCGTTGTCATAAATTTCACGAACTTTACCTTCCTTGATCGGTTTCATTTCCTGTACGCTCATACCATCGTCCTCGCATTCTTATGTTTTCAGTTTTTATAGCTATTCAGAGCCATATAACTATCGATAAATAGTTACGGGCCTTTATAGAAGCAGATGTGAGGTAAAAATAACCCACATCTATAAGCTAAACAGATTTATCATAAAAAATCAATCCTTTTTTATAACAAATTTGCGTCTTTTCGTAAGAAATTTATTGTTTCCATTTACAAACGTGAGTCTGAATACACCTCTCGTAAAAAAACAAATGCTATGTACAAGATAATATCCACACTGTGTATCTACACCGTGCAGTCACACCTTCACATAGCATTTCTTCTGTCTGCATCCTTGTTATTGTGAATATTGCAATTATTGTAATTTCCCGATAAACTCACGGACACGACCGTTTTCAGTTGCAAACAGCTGTTCCGGAGAGCCTTCCTCCACAATCACGCCCTGCTCCATGAAAATAATCCGGTCGGATACTTCTCTGGCAAACTGCATCTCATGGGTCACAATGATCATCGTCATGTGTTCCCTGGCCAGCTGTCTGATGACCTTTAATACTTCTACGGTAAGCTCCGGGTCCAGCGCCGAAGTCGGTTCATCGAAAAACAGGATCTTCGGCTGCAATGCCAGTGCCCTGGCAATCGATACTCTCTGCTGCTGTCCGCCGGACAACTGATAAGGATAAGCATCCGCCTTATCCGACAGTCCCAGTTGTGCCAGCAGTTTTTCCGCTCGGGCGCACGCCTCGCTGCGGCTCACCTTATCCACATGGATCGGCGCATCAATAATGTTTTTCATCACCGTATAGTGTGGGAACAGATTGAAATTCTGGAACACCAGTCCGAAACATTTACGGATCTTACGAAGATCTGCCTTGGAAGCATATTCACACGAGGCATTGCCGTTTTTGTCAATCTTTTCACCGGCAGCTTTTTGCCCCAGATAGATCAGTTCCCCACCGTCCATCCTTTCCAACAGTGTCGCGCACCGGAGAAGCGTCGATTTACCGGAGCCTGAAGGTCCAATGATAGAAACAACCTCTCCTTCCCTGACCGTCAGAGAAATATCCTTTAATACGCCCGTTCCGTCAAAGCTTTTTTTCACATGATTCATTTGTAAAAGGATCTCGCCGTTTGCCTGTTCTGCCATAAGTGCTGCAACTCCTATCTGTAATAAGCCAGTTTTTTCTCCATATGCTCCATAAAGGAAGCCACGATCAGGTTAAATACATAATAAAACACACCTGCTGCCAACAGCGGAATCACGCTCGTCTGTGCCGCTCCAATCTGCTTTGCCACGGTGAACATCTCCGCAATGGAGATTGTAAAAGCTAAGGAAGTATCCTTCACCAGTGTAATCGTCTCGTTCGTCACCGGCGGAAGCACCCGTTTGATGACCTGCGGCAGAATGATTTTCACGAACGTCTGTGTCTTGCTGTACCCCAATACCTCTGACGCTTCATACTGCCCCACAGGGATCGATTCGATGCCGGCACGATAAATCTCCGCAAAATAAGCCGCGTAGTTGATCACAAATGCCAGAATCACTGCTGGGAAACGATAGCCGGTTCCCATCTGCAGGCGGAACACATAAAAAGGGGCAAAATACACGACAATGATCTGTAACATCAATGGCGTTCCCCGCATAATGGATATGTATATTTTGGAAATAATGCGGATCACTTTGCATCCCGACATTCTCCCGAACGCTACGATCAGGCCAAGCGGAAGGGAAAACAAAAGTGTCAGCACAAATATTTCCACTGTGATCAGAAATCCTTCTGCCAATTGACTCGCCATGGTGATAAAACTCATGTGTATCTGCTCCTTTTATACTTCTGTTCTTTTTTCTGTTCTGTATCTGTTTCTTCCGTACTTTTATTGTCCGGCTTTTGAAAATCCGGTGTTATCTTTTCCGGCAGCTTATTTCCCGAGGCAGACGCTGTCTGTCAGTCCCCATTTTTCAGCGATTTCGCCGAAAGTACCGTCTGCTGCCATCTCATCCAATGTCTTCTGAACGGTATCTCTGAGTTCATCATTTCCCTTCAGGAAACCTACCGCATACTGTTCTACTGCCAGCTTATTGTCTTCGCCCGCGAGCATTACGAACTTACCTGCTTCTCTCTGGTCGATCTGGTACTGTGCCACACCGATATCAATGGCAACGGCGTCTACCGCACCCTGCTCCAGATCCATAAATGCAGTATTATAATCCGCATATTCGATCAGCTGTGCGAAGGAATCGCGAAGTGCGATATTCTCCGCATTTTCTTCATCATTCAGTGCTGCCAGTGCGGAAGAATCCTTCTGTACTGCCACCACCTTGCCTGCCAGGTCTTCTTTATTCTGTACACCGGAAGCAGATGCTACGACGAATACCTGACTGTTATCGATATAGGGTTCGGTCCAGGTATAAGCATCCTCTCTGCCGTTCATGGTAAAACCGTTCCAGATACAGTCAATCGCACCGGAAGAAAGTTCCATATCCTTTGCATCCCAGTCGATCGGCTGCTTTACAAGCTCCCAGCCCTGTCTCTTGCACACTTCCGCTGCCAGATCCAAGTCGAAGCCAACATATTCTCCACTGTCATCACGATATCCATAAGGGGGAAATTCCGCATCAAATCCTACGGTAAATGTCTTATCAGATCCTTTAGAACCACAGCCGGTAAGAACACCTGCTGCCATACTGATTGCCAATAATGCCACTAATATTCTTTTCATAATACATCCTCCCGTTCCGCCACATCTTGTGGTCCGCTCATATACTTTAGCATGGTAAATTGCTAACACGGTGTCATAGTAACACAACGGGAGGGGTCTTGTCAATTCCTTATCGGTCGTAGCGCTCCACCATTGCCAGGATCTCCCGGGCGTATCTGGGATATGCCGCAGCCACCTCTTTTACTTCATTTCTGGCAGATTCCGCCACACTCTGGTTATAATCCATCTGTTTACGAAGCGCCTGTCTCCTCTGGATCAGTTCATGACGGATCTCCACCATCTCACGCTTGTCCAAAAGTGCCGCCGTCTGGCTGATCCAACGCTCCGGCATCTGTACGCGGTAATTGGAAAGCAGCGCCACCAGTTGCTTCTGATAGTACTCTATTTTTGCCTCTGCCTCCGCGAACTGCTTGCGTTCTTCCTTCTCATCCTGATACAGTTTCCACTGTTTTTCCAGCTTGGCTGCGCTGTCCGTCTGATACTTCAGATACAGATATTCCATCAGCTGACAGTTATTGACATAGCGGATTTTCACCTTGTTTTGCAGCTGAATGATCTTGTTGATTGTCTTCTCCACACGCTGCAGTTCCCTGTCGGCATCCATGTACTTGACACAGACATAAGAGATTGCCACCGCTCCGGCACCCACTGCCAGAAAATATCCCACATAGGTATCCATTTCAAAACCAAACTGCAAAATCGCCAGCATGATCACACAGATCACCAGTGCCGTCAAAAAAATGACCGCCATACCGCGCTGATTGTTCATCAGATTCTCCAGTTCGTTTCTGCGGTATTCGTAAGCATGGCGTTCCCCGTCCAGTCTGTGCAGATCCTGCCGTACCAGATTGCCGTACTTCTCTCCCTCGCGGATCTTCTGAATGCCTTCCTCGATCTCGCTTTCTCTCTTCCGGATCGCATAAAAATCCGCATCCTTCATCCGATTCTTTTTCTCTCTGTACCTGCCTCGTTCCTGTTCCAGGCCGGCAAGTTTTCCCGCCACACGATTGATCTCTGCGCGCTGTTCCTCCGGCAGTGCCTCGATTTCATCGGTATCTGTCAGATAAGAGGTCACCAGTGTGTATTCTCCCGTCAACAGGTCGATCTCCTTGGACGCCTCCGCGATCTGTTCCAGACAGTTCACAATATAGCGTTTCCGCTGATCTTCCTCTTCAAAGTTCACACCGTCTCTTGTATAGACCAGTTCTTCCCAGTCTTCTTCCTGTTGTATCGGTTCTTTTTTCTGAAAAAAGCGTTTCCACCACGCCATAGTTTTCTCCTGTCAATTTCTTTATACATTGACGCTGATCCGGTAGCTGTTTTTTAAAGCCTGCGTCAGTCTCTCATTTTCCGCGTCGTACTTGACTCTGTCTTCGGTGCGCCATGTTCTTCGCAGCTGCAATTGCCGATATTCCGGCTGTTGCTCCCATTCCCGTTCAAACTGCTCGATCCGTTTTTCCAGTTCCAGGGATTCCGTGTAATTTTCAGGATTCTGCGCCGCAAAAGCAACGTATGCATCCTCTGTAAGTTCCATTCGTTTCGCCGCCAGATAAGCGTCCAGATGATCTCTGTCCGGATCTGTCTGCCAGGCTTCCCTGAACTGATCCGCTGCCTTGTCATACAGCATCAGTCCTGTGAGTGCCACGCCCTTATTGTGTAAAATTGCCGCTCTTACTTTCCCGGCCGGAAGCTCCCTGCCCTCTTTCTCAAGGTTAGCCCAGGTCTCCAACAGCAGATCGTATCCACGGATGGCTGCCGCATATTTTCTTTTTTCCACCATATAATCGATCTGGCTCTTTCTTTTTTCCAGATTGCTGAGACCGGCACCTTGTTTCAGTACCTGTTCCACCTGCATGATATCCTCTGTATCATACATCCCCACATATTGCAGGATTGTTATCACAAATACACTCAAAGAGCCCTGTTTATGTACCATGGGATATAATTGCTTCGCAAGTTCCTTCACCCCACATGCTTCTCCGATCCAGTCCACCAGTTTATCATTCATCAGCGACAGATCCAGAAGAAACGCATTCTCTTTCAGGCAATAGCAAAGCTCCTCCAGGCAATGTACCTCAAGTTCCAGCCCCTCTACATGATAGGCATTCTCACAATATTCTCCTACGCACAGACTTGCCTTCATTTGCAAAACCTCACAGTTCTATTTCTTCTTTCCAGATATGATGGGTTGCCGCGCGGAACTCCCCGAAGCCGAGATCCTCCAGTTCCACCTGTAAATGTGTCTCGTCCTTCATCTCCACATGGATACGGATTCTTGTGATTCCCTCCTGCAGTTCCTCCGGAACGATTCTGGCGATTCTGTTTCCCTTCCCGGTCAGCGAGGTGATCAGTATCTCGATATCTTTTCCTTCCAGCAGGTAAAACTCCATATCATGCTGCGCTTCATACCAGTTGATTCCGGCATCCAACAGTGCCTGATAGGATTCTTCTCCCTGCCTGCGCACCTTCATACCGATATTGGACTTCAGCTTGTCCGGTCCCAGATAGACATAATTTCTGCCGTTTTCACTGGGGGTTTGCCTCTCCATCATACTGTAGCAGGCACCTTTGCTGAACAGATTGTTTCCCTGGAAGACTCTTGTGCCTTTGCACAGATATCTCAGGGATTCTTTCATCCATTCCCGGGAATATTTCTCCCCGATCAGGTAGACCGCAGACACCATCTTGTTCTCACACAGCGCCGTCGCGATCTCTAAAAGCTTTTCATCCGATTTTTCTACGGGGAACGGGAATTCCCTCTCTTCCATATATGCTACCACAGGTGTCGTATGTCTGTTGCATTCCATGCTGTAAGTCTGAATCGAACTGTCTTTGTATTCGAGCAGCACCGTCCGGTTTCTCCACAGCTCCTCCGGTTGGTATAAGTTATAGTAGAAAAAGCTCTCGCGGTGGCTCTGAAAATGTATATTTTCCGTCTTCGGCGGCAGACTTTCCGCAACCTGCGTAAGCACCTCAAGCATCCTCGGACTTAACTCCTCACAGGTGATCATCATGGCTCCGATCCGTTCCGTATTCGTCACCTGCGGCAAAAGCCCAAGACTTCTTTTTATAAAAAGTATCAACAGGGCTACGGGATCCAGTGTATTCCCGTCAATCTGTACCGGTTCCCCGTCCAGGGCAAGCTTTACGATATTTTCTACGAGGATGCCTTCCTCTTCCCGGGCATACCGGATTGCCTCGCTCCCGTAAAACCACTGGTTAACTCCCTGCCTCTTACTTAAAACCAGTGGAATCGTATACACCTGTGCACCGGCGACGGAAGACAGTGTGGTGATCTCCCCTTCGCCCCCTGTGACGTAGCAGCTGATCTGTGCATAATCGCTCCCCAGATCATACCCTACGATAACTTTTTCACTTCCGGGCATCCGCATCCGCTTCCGCCTCCTCTCTATCCTGTAATTTTCATATTATTTCAGTGTAAACAATCGGTGATCCAGATACTCTCTGCGATAATATTCCTCGATCAGATTGTCTAACGTGGTATCGTCCTGCAGTGTCATACTGATCATCATGTCATTGATTATCTCATACTTGCTGTCCGGACTTTCATTCATAATATCACTCTTTTGCAGGCTTCCGCTCTCTGTCAGCTGCTCTTCTTTGCCGGATTCTTCCATAATATAATATTGCAGATTTTCACCGAAAAACAGGACAAACTCTTTAAAAAACACACCGCTGTACACTTCCTGCATGTATTCCGAGATATAATCCTCCGCCTGTCCGTTTTCATGCAGCATCACATAATGGATCCGCGCCCGGACGCCGCCTCTGGTATGATATTCCACAATGGTCTTGTCCTTCATCTCCTGTAAACCGGGCAGGCAGTCCTTGTACTCTCTGAAAAAGTTCAGATGAATGTGTTCCCTCATCATCTCCTGCAGAAAATCCTGTATCACCGGTTCATCCTCTCGTTCAAGCTTCTCTTTGTTCTCCGCATAGAATTTCAGGAAGGCAAGTTTGCAGATTCTCTGCGTCTCTTCTCCGCGCAGATAACAATTACGGATCTCCCGGAAAATATATGCTTCTGTGATTTTTTCCCGGCAGAAATAGTCATATGCGCTCTGGATCAGAACGGCCTCCTCGACCTCCCCTCTTGCGCCCTGGGATACATAATATTTGAAAATATCCAGTCGTTCTCCCACAAAAGCTCCGGAGAACAGCATTTGCAGCAATATTTTTTCACTCAGTGCATAGCAGTCGATTTCAAATGATCTGGCGGTTTTCCAGATATCCCGCAGTTCTTTGGTCATACCGTCTGCATGGCATACCAGGTATTCCAGTACTTCCCCATTATATTTTCCCTTACGAAACGCGGTCAGCGCTGCTGCATACAATACAGGCTCACCTTCATGTGTTTCCTGCGTAATCACGCCGTCTATCAGGCGAAGCAATATCTTGGCATCCGCATAATACGGCGTATACTGTCCGATCCAGTCATAAGCCTTCTCGTAATTACCTCGAAGTACCAGGAATTTCAGAATCGTCTCCCGCTGTTCTTCGGAAAACTTCTCTCCCGGGATCTCCTGCAGATACTCATCCAATGCCTGCATATTATCCACATCGAAGTAAGCCTGGATCAATTGTACGGAAATGCTGTTGCGAAGTTTCTGTTCCACTGTGGGATTTCCTGCCAGTCTCGCCATGCGCAGGATCTTTGCGGAAGAGATTTCTTCCTCCGGTCGGACATTTTCCATAAAAAACAGATCCAGTCCCACCGCGTCCGGTACATAATGTTCCAACAGACGCAGGTATTTTCCGGGTACCATCAGTTTTTCCAGGGTATATTCCACATTTTTCAAGAATCGGTTGCCATAAGCATCCTCGAAGGCAATGGTATAATCATTTCCATAGACAGCCACCCAGGTGACACCGTTCTGCAAAGCCACCTCCGACGTCACCAGATTCCCCGGCTGTGCCACGATTACCTTGCGCATTCTGCCATCTTCCACCCTTACCAGGTTTGCAAACAACAGGTGGGATAACGGTTTGGCCATTGCTTCCGTCACAAGTGCAGGGGACAAAAATTCCTGATACAATACCGCCAGATGTCTATTAATGTGCTGCTTCTGAATCTGGTCGATCACAAACCGCTCTATTCGTGGCTCGTAGTGCCCATACAATTCCTCATATTCTTTTCTGTGCTTCAGCAGATATGCATACAGAAAGGCACTATGTTCATAGTCCAGATTACTCTGGAACGAAAAATACATCAATATCACCTTGGGCAGTTCCTGCACAGCATCCATATCTATAGAAGCCATATAGTATTCATAGAGATTGGTAATTCTTAAGTGGCTTTCCACGCCCTTCTGATACCATGCAAATGCATCGGATCCCGTTTTGCTTCCTTTAATCAGGAGGCTGCATACTTCCTGCAAGATCCGCACATCCTTCTTATTCTCATATAAACTGCGTAAAATCCTGCTAAGAAGAGGTGAATATTCTCTGACTCTTCCCGACAGGTACAAGAGTTGTTCCACCAGGCTGTCATTCACCGCATGATTTCTTACACCGAAATGCAAAACCTGAAGTTCAAAGCCGTTCAGTTTACGCAGCAATGCGGGATTCCCATTTAGCAGAGCCAGTGCTTCCAGATAGATGACCGGACTGCTGCATCCATACGCATACTGCTTTTCCAGGAACATCCACTTTCCGGAAGTCGATCTGTTATACTCTTCCGACAGATACAGTAAAAGCCATGCGACCCTCCAGCAGGTTCTGTCATACCGGTAGATCTGCTCCACCTGTTCCGCCATCTGCAGCGTATACTGGGGATCTCTGTGGATCAGGGTGGTCAGATACAGATAATACGCCCACAGTTCTCCGCCGGTGGCATTTTGTGTCTCCAGCATATCTGCGGCATGATCGAGGATCCAGCCGGCTTCGTTGTATCTCTCTTCCGTGATGAGCAGCTGCGCCTGAAACAATCTGGCCGACACATCTTTTTCATCCATGGTCACCATACGTTCTACCAGTTTCCCGGTCTCACCAAGCCAGGTGCCCGTGCCGATCTTTTTCAGTCTGAAATCCTGATAATATTTCATCATTTGCAAAATATACTGCATGTGACTGTGATCCGTATGCCTCTTCATGGCACCGTCTCCCAACTGCACCATGACCGGAATCTCCAGAGAGGTATAAGCATTGTAAATATAGACTTTTCCGAAGTTTTTGCCGGGTCTGCAGAGACTGCTGTCTATATAAACAGGCAGTCTGCAGCGGTTTCCCAGAAAATCATCGTCACTGATCACTTCTTTTTCCGTAAATACAAATTCGCCCTCGCATTCCACCTGCAGGTGCGTATATCCCCAACCGTTCCGCACAATTGTCAGGTTGTTCTCCGTAACACCGTAGTTATCCGCACTGCGGGGCAGTTTCTTCGACAGCTCCTTTTCTTCCGTCAGGAATTCCAGCTGCTGCTTTTTATGAATGCAGATCAGAAATTCCTCTACGTTCTGCTCATTGCCTTCATAGGCAGACAAGATCCGGTAGCTGTCATAAAAGTGTGCATCATTTCCCTGAAACAGACGTAAAAACTCCGGATCATAGAACATCCGCACAGCTTCCTTCCAGTTGCTCTTCGCCAGATTGGCAAAATGAAACAGATTTCTGACCGGTCCGATCGAAGAATTCAACACACTATGTTCCACTGTTACAACAAACGGAAGACTGTACTCTCCCCTGTTGCTGACAACAGAAAAAGCTCCTTTCACAACATCCCCTTCTTCCAGATTCTCGCCGTGGAAGCAGTAAAAGATCTCCGCATCGGTGCCGGTAAACTGATCCGTCATACATTCCATCTGCAGATGGCCGGAAATGACTGATCCCTTTACATAACCTTCCGATGCGGAAAGGATGTGAAAAGAGCCTTCATATGCTGTACCCTGTGACAGGGATATCTCTATTTTAGAGCAGGAGAATTCCAAAGAACCGTTCTCATAATCGAAGTTGCCTCCTAAAATTCTATCAATCGTCTCCTGCATGTACCTTCACCCGTTCCCTGTTGTCAATTTGGATTTATTATACCAAATTTACGTTCTAAGGGCAAGGTGTGAGACCCGTTAGTCCAGGTTTAATTTTTTATTCAAGATGTAATAAGAAACACCGTACATGATTGCCGCGATCAAAAGGCTTACAAGTACATTGATGTCATACGCACTGTTTACCGAAAGGGTAAAACCACTGGGTCTGGACACCATGTTGGAGCTAAACATCAGAGCACTCTGCACAGTACTTCCGATCAGAGAAGATATCATCGTAAGACCTGCATACGTAAGGATTCCCATCAGACCTTTATGTTTGGAAGACAGCTGTCCTATCGTGAGTGCCCCGAACAAAGTGATCATTGTAATAAAAGGTCCGGCCAGAAAAGTGATGGTCACTGTAACCATATAATGAAGCAGGTTGATTCCCATTTCGTTCTGATAAATATCCGCTATCTGAGATATTCCCTCTGCCAAAAAGGTCCAGATATTACCGCCATACTCTGCCAGAGCGTTATGCACATCTCTGATGTTTAACATTCCGATTGTCGTGGACAGAACCAGTGCCACCACAGAGATACCGATACCGATCATGATCAGCAGATACCAGATACCGGACACCAGTACCTTGCTTAAGAACAACTGGTTTGCAGTCACCGGCAGTGTATGGGACAGATAGCCCTCATCC
Organism: uncultured Acetatifactor sp.; assembly: GCA_934394665.1. GTDB lineage: Bacteria > Bacillota > Clostridia > Lachnospirales > Lachnospiraceae > Acetatifactor. The sequence continues at coordinate 19,434 of CAKRRS010000050.1, forward strand.
GTATACATACTGCGGTAAAAACGGATTCCCAGGAAGATCACCATGCCCCAGGTAGCTGCCAGCAGCATGACCACATACAAGATCAGTGTTGCCACAAAGGAAGAGACTACAAGCCAGCTCTGTGCCGCACTGATATCATTGCCGTCCACAATTTCCGTTACCAGTCCTCCCGGCATGCGTAATACCATGCAGCCGATCACAGTGACTACAAGCATTCCCAGAAGCATCAGTGCACCTGCTTTCCAGGTATTTTTCCATTCATATTTCATCAATTTTCC
>CAKRRS010000051.1 GCA_934394665.1 uncultured Acetatifactor sp.
AACCCCTTGACCAACTATATATTTTAGTACATCCAAGTGCTGAAACCCTTGATTTTCCTGCATTCTTACTTATCAATAGACTTCATTGTCGGGAAGAGCAGAACATCACGGATCGCGGGAGAGTTGGTCAGCAGCATTACCAGACGGTCGATACCGTAACCGATACCGCCGGTAGGAGGCATACCGATCTCCAGTGCGTTCATGAAATCTTCATCGGTCGTATTGGCTTCCTCATCACCTGCTGCCAGTGCAGCTTCCTGCGCCTTGAAACGCTCTCTCTGGTCGATGGGGTCATTTAACTCGGAATAAGCGTTACACATCTCACGTCCGTAGATGAATAACTCGAAACGCTCTACATAATCAGGCTTATCCGGCTTTCTCTTGGTCAGAGGAGAGATCTCTACCGGATGATCCATGATGAATACAGGCTGGATCAGATGCTCTTCTACGAATTCCTCGAAGAACAGATTCAGGATATCGCCCTTGGCATGACGCTCCTCGTAATGCACACCCTTCTCGTCTGCCAGCTTCTTGGCTGCAGCGGTATCGGGTACCTGGTCAAAGTCAACGCCTGCATATTTCTTGACTGCATCTACCATGGTCAGTCTCTCGAAGGGCTTGCCCAGGTCAATGGTCTCTTCTGCATAAGGGATCACTGTGGTACCGCATACTTCCTGTGCCACATAGCGGAACATATTCTCGGTCAGATCCATCATTCCATAATAGTCGGTGTATGCCTGATACAGCTCCATCAGGGTAAACTCCGGATTGTGTCTGGTGTCCAGACCTTCGTTACGGAATACTCTGCCGATCTCGAAGACACGCTCCATGCCGCCGACGATCAGTCTTTTCAGATACAGTTCCAGGGAGATACGCAACTTCACATCCTCATCCAGTGCATTGTAATGGGTCTCGAACGGTCTTGCTGCCGCACCGCCGGCATTGGATACCAGCATGGGGGTCTCTACTTCCAGGAAGCCCTGTCCTTCCAGATAACGACGGATCGCACTGATGATCCTGGAACGCTTTACGAAAGTATCCTTAACATCCTGATTCATGATCAGGTCGGTATAACGCTGACGATAACGGATATCGGTATTGGTCAGGCCGTGGAACTTCTCAGGCAGGATCTGTAAGCTCTTGGACAGCAGTGTTACCTTGGACGCATGCACGGAGATCTCTCCGGTCTTGGTCTGGAATACTTCGCCCTCGATACCTACGATATCGCCGACATCGTACTTTTTGAAATCTGCATAGGATTCCTCGCCGATGCTGTCTCTTGCCACATATACCTGAATATTGCCGGGCAGATCCTGTACATTACAGAAGGATGCCTTACCCATGACACGTTTTGCCATGACACGTCCTGCGATACGGACGGTCTTGCCTTCCAGTTCCGCGAAATTATTCTTGATATCTGTGCTGTGATGGGTCACATCATATTTTGTGATCTGGAAAGGATCCTTTCCTGCTTCCTGCAGGTTAGCCAGCTTTTCACGCTTTACCTTTAACAGCTGGTGAATATCCTGCTCCTGTACCTTTGTATTCTGTGTATCTGCCACTTTTTTCCACTCCTTACTAAACTATCTTACTCAACGTTACTTCTCTGGATCTCCAGAATCTTATATGCGAATACACCTGCGGGTGTCTCTACTTCTACGGTATCGCCGACTTTATGACCGATCAGTGCCTTACCTACGGGGCTCTCGTTGGAGATCTTGCCCTTTAAGCTGTTCGCCTCGGTAGAACCTACGATTTTGTAATCCAGTTCTTCGCTGTATTCGATGTCCAGGATCTTGACCTGACAGCCGATGTTGATCTTGTCCAGATCTACCTCATCCTCAACAACGACTTCTGCGTTCTTCAGGATCTTCTCCAGCTCTTCGATACGTGCTTCGATGTCTCTCTGCTCATCTTTTGCTGCATCGTACTCAGCGTTCTCGGACAGGTCTCCCTGCTCTCTTGCTTCCTTGATCTTCTGGGCAACTTCCTGACGCTTTACTACTTTCAGATCATGTAACTCATCCTCATATTTTCTGAGGCCTTCGTAGGTCAAAATATTTTTCTTTTCCTGCATGATACCGCACCTTCCTGTTCTCTATATTTTGTACTGCCGACACTCCCGGCAGCATAACTGCCTAATCAACCGGGTTATTATACCCATTTTTGCTGATGATGTCAAGGTATTCCAAGGCTTTTCGGGGTTCTTTCCACTCTTTTTTCAACGAAAAATAGCGGATTTGCGGACATTGTCCGGCAAGCCTTCTCTCCTTTTCCTCTGACGCTGCAAAATCCAGCCAGACGCTGCCCACAGGGAGCCCACCGCCATGGACTTTTTCACTGTCACAGAAATCCAGTACCACGCAAGGATGCGTCTCTTTCCATTGCACTCTTGCATAGTCTGCCGTCGTAGGGAGTAAAGATACCTCTGCAATCAATCCATATTCATCTTCCAGCTCGTCCACAAGCCACTCCTCATCCTCGCGATATTCTCTGTCCGTCAGATACCATTTTATGCTTTGCAGTCCGCAGGCATAACGGAGGATGATATAGGGCAGATACGTATTTCTCCCCAATAGAATTAAATCCGGATAAACAGGCAGGTGATCTGTTTTTTCCCCATATTGCAATAGATGCTCCACCCAGTTCTGCTGCCGGTACTCCCGAAACTCCCTGCCATAATATAAAGAAAGAGGCTCGCGGCACACCACATAGGTGTGATTCGGATCCTCTGTCAGTTCGTACAGTTGTGTCAGAATATTTACTTCTGCGCAATTGCCGGTTTTTCTCAATTTCCCGGTCTTCCTGAATTTAATTTTTATACGCTTTCCCCATTTTGCGTTTCTGCAACATTGTTCTGACATTTCGCTCTCTTTGTGACAGGTAATCATGTTATTGTCTATACACCCCATGACAGCAACTTTCACCAGTCGATAATCGGGAAACAGATACTCGGTCCGTTTTATCTGTATCGGTTCCTCTCTGCCCCCGGAATGTTTATTGTCAAAATGCTTTTCACAGACATTGCTTTCCTCAGAATCTTTGGGACTAAAAATTTTTCGCAGCCGGGAGAAATGTTTCTTATGCTCCGGCTGTTTTTCCGCCTGCCGATTTTCTGTTTTTCGCTCATCTTCACAGGTATTGCGCTTTGCATAAAGATATAAAATCGTGTCCATGGTTCATTGTATGCAGCTTCATGGTTTCTATTCACTTTATGCCATATCCACATCACAGTACATCGACAGATAACTATTTCACATAGCTCTCATTTTCCTCTGCCGTCTTTCCTGCTTCATCCGGGAAAATCTCGTGTACACCCCTGATCAGTTCCTCCATCTTCTCCATGGTATTGATGGTCTGGCGGAAATGTGCCGAATGGGGCATACCCACGGTGTACCAGGACAGGTGCTTGCGCATCTCCCGGACGCCGGTGTATTCTCCCTTATATTCCAGCTGCAGTGCGGCATGACGCAGGATCAGTTCCCGTTTTTCCCGGTTGTCAGGTCTCTCCGGAATCGTGCCGTTCTCCAGATAGGATACCACTTCCCGGAAGATCCAGGGATTGCCCTCTGCCGCTCTGCCGATCATCACGCCGTCACAACCGGTCTGTTCCATAATGGCTTTCGCTTTCTGCGGGCTGTCCACATCACCGTTGCCGATGACCGGGATCTTCACCGCATCCTTCACCTGCGCAATGATATCCCAGTCTGCCTGTCCGCTGTAGTACTGGGCTCTCGTCCGTCCATGCACCGCTACCGCCGCCACACCGCAGGCTTCTGCGATCTTCGCGATCTCTACGGCATTCACATGGTCATCATCGAAGCCCTTACGGATTTTCACTGTTACCGGCTTGTCAATGGCTTTCACCAGAGCCGTCAGAATCTGCTCCACCAGCTTCGGGTTCTTCATCAGTGCGGAACCTTCCCCGTTATTCACGACCTTCGGCACCGGACATCCCATGTTCAGATCCAAAATGGAAAACGGTCGTTCCTCGATACGTTTTGCCATCTCCGCAAGGATCTGCGGATCCGATCCGAACAGCTGCAAAGATGCCGGAACCTCGTCCGGATGAATCTCCATCAGGCTGTCCGTATTTTTATTGTTATAATATATGGCCTTGGCACTTACCATCTCCATGCACACCATTGCCGCGCCCATTTCTCTGCAGAGCAGACGAAATGGCAGGTCGGATACGCCTGCCATGGGTGCCAGGATCACAGGATTGTCCAGGGTCACATTGCCAATCTGTAATTTCTTCATGTATTCTCCGTTTTATCGAGTATTTATGCGGTAATTACGCCTTGCGATTCTTATCATAGATGATGCGCAATCCGTCGAGTGTCAGATAACTGTCATAGATGTCGATACTGTCGGTCTCGTCCGCAATGGCTCTGCCCAGTCCTCCGGTCGCCACGACCTTCAGGTCATCCAGACCACTTTCTTCTTTGACTTTGCGGATAATGTATTCCGTCTGTCCGATCTGTCCGTACATCAGTCCCGCCTGCATACTGGTAATGGTCTCCTGTGCCAGAATGGACTTGGGTTTACGGATCTCGATGTTCGGCAGTTTTGCGGTCTCTCTCCACAGCGCTTCCGAACTGATACGGATACCGGGCGCCGTAATTCCCGCAGTAAATCTTCCGTCCTCCGTGATCAGATCATAAGTGGTCGCTGTACCGAAATCCAGCACCAGCACCGGGCCGCCGTATTTTACATAGGCTGCGACCGCATCCACGATACGATCCGCGCCGATGGCTCTGGGATCTTCCGTAGCGACTTTGATGCCGCTCTTCACTCCGGGACCCACGATCAATGGTTTCGTCTTCAGATATCTGATAATGCAGCTTGTCAAAGAATGCATCACATCAGGCACTACACTGGCAATAATAGCGCCCTCAATATCAGTCACTTCAATGCCGTTATTTTTTAACAGCTGTGTGATCATAATACCGTATTCGTCCGAAGTCCTCGGTGTCTTAGTCATGATGCGAAAGGTTGCCTCCAGCTTTTTGCCCCGGTAGACACCCATGGTCATGTTCGTATTGCCTACATCGATGACAAAAATCATTCGTCGTCCTCCCCGTCTTCTTCATCCAAAAGCTCCGATACGTCTTCTTTTTTGATAAATACACGATAATACAGGCTTAAGGATTCAAAAAGCTCCTGTCTGCTCCTGCGGATCTCGGAGATCAGGAGTCCGGAAGAAATCTCATCATAATAAATGTCATCTTCCTCCGCATTGGTCTCCATGATCACATTGCCGTCCTCTTCAAACGCGATGGTAAAAATACCGCCCACTTCTTCCGTAAAAAGGACACAGATGATATGCAATTCCTCCTTGATGGATTCCGGGATCATCTTGAATTGTTCTTCGTTAAAATAATACTTTTTCTCATAGGCGTTGGCGCCGCAGAGCACGATTTTATTTTCGTCCATAGTTCTGTCCTGTTCCTGATTGATATCGTTCTATTTTATATTTACCATAACAATTCAAAACCAAAGCATTTCGAATTGTTATAGGATTCGTTCAAATCTATACATACCCGTACACGCCACGCACGGACACCTCACCGGCATAGACTTCCTCCACGGTGCCGTCCTGTCGTTCCACGAGGAGCTCTCCCTGGTCATTGATGCCTCTGGCAATGCCGCGGTACTCTCCCTTCGGATCCAGCACACAGACTTCTCTATCCTGATTCACCAGAAGCTCCGCATAGGATGCCCGAAGTCCCTTCAGATCATGCGTCTTCAGGAAAATCTCGTAGTCTTCTTCAAATGCCTCCATGATATCCGCGATCAGCTGACTACGGGAGATCTGGAAACCGCACTGCTCATCTATCGCCGCCGCTCTGTCACGAATCTCTTCCGGGAATTCCTGTCTGCGCACATTGATACCTACACCGATCACGATATGTTGGATATAATTCTGCTCCATGCTCATCTCCGTGAGAATACCGCAGACTTTTTTTCCATCCACCACGATATCGTTCGGCCACTTGATGCCGACTTTGTCAGCTGCGGCCTCTTCGTCACGGCGCAGCGTCTGCCGGATGCCCTTTGCCACAGCCAATGCCATGACCAAGGTCAACATTGGCGCACAATCTGCAGAAAAATCAGGTTTTAACAGCAGGGTATAATAAATATTGATCCCTGCGGGGCTCTCCCAGCCGCGTCCTCTGCGCCCTCTGCCGGCTGTCTGCTTGTCCGCCACGACCAGCAGTCCGCTCTCTGCTCCCTGCTCCGCTTCCTGTTTGGCACGGATATTGGTAGAATCAATACTGTCAAAAAAGAGTAAGGGATGTCCTACCCAGTTTGTCTTAAGACGGCTCTGGATATCGGCCTGATTATAGACTTCCTCCGTCTGATCCACCAGACGGTATCCCCGGTTCTGCACCGCTTCAATGACATAGCCTTCTTTTTTCAATTGTCCGATGGCTTTCCATACCGCAGTTCTCGACACGCCGAACTGTTCGCAGAGCTCCTGTCCGGAGACGTAAGCCTCTGACTCCGGTGCTCCTGCTGCCACCTGCTCCTTCTTTTCCCGAAGGAGCTCTAATATCTTTGCTTTCATACTCATAATGTTGCCGCCATCACTGCCTTGATCGTATGCATACGGTTCTCAGCCTCTGCAAATACCAGAGACTGTTTGGATTCAAATACTTCATCGGTTACTTCCATCTCTGTGATACCGAAACGCTCACCCATCCGGGCTCCGATCTTGGTCTTCAGATCATGGAATGCAGGGAGACAATGCATGAAGATTGCCTGCTCGCCGGCATTGTCCATAACCGCTTTGTTCACCTGATAGGGAGACAGTTCTTTAATACGCTCGGTCCATACTTCATCCGGCTCGCCCATGGATACCCACACATCTGTATAGATAACATCTGCGCCTGCGGTACCTGCCTTTACATCTTCCGTCAGCGTAATACTGCCGCCGGTCTGTGCCGCAATTGCCTCGCACTCTGCTACCAGTTCCTTCGCAGGAAAATATTTTGCCGTGGTGCAAGCAGTAAAGTGCATTCCCATCTTCGCACAGGCTACCATCAGGGAATTCCCCATATTGTAACGGGCGTCTCCCATGTAAGTCATGCGGATCCCTTTCAGATGTCCGAAATGCTCACGGATGGTCAGAAGGTCTGCCAGCATCTGGGTGGGATGAAATTCGTTGGTCAGGCCGTTCCATACTGGAACCTTGGAGTATTTTGCCAGTTCCTCTACGATATCCTGTCCGAACCCACGGTATTCGATACCCTCGAACATACCGGCCAGAACTCTTGCGGTATCGGCAATGCTCTCTTTTTTACCGATCTGGGATCCGGTAGGATCCAGGTAAGTCGTTCCCATCCCTAAGTCATGTGCTGCCACTTCAAAAGCGCATCTGGTACGGGTACTGGTCTTCTCAAAGATCAGCGCTACATTCTTGCCTCGGAGAGTATCTACAGGGATTCCCTTTTTCTTCTTATCCTTCAGATCCGCTGCCAGATCCAACAGATATTCGATCTCTTCCGGTGTAAAATCCAGTAATTTCAAAAAATCGCGTCCCTTTAAATCCATAACACTCCTCTTTTCCGAGGTCCTACGCCTTCCGGCTGCCGCCTCTGTCTTATTTTGTATTGTCATAAGCGCTGCGAAACTTGCATCGCTAATTCCCGTATATTCACCTTACTTGTCAAAGAGATTTTCAGAACGTGCTGATTCCCATCGGTATGCTTCGCCTATTTTTTAATCACTTTGACTCTAAATGGTTACATGTACTCAATATACTTCATTATTCCGCGTTTTTCAAGTCCTCGCCTTTTTACCTCCACGGGATTCCAGTTCCATAATATCATTTTTTGAGACGTCTTTCTTACTTCAGATCCCCATATTGCATAAAAAGCAGGAACCTCTTCCACTATGGAAAAGATTCCTGCCTGTTTTATAATATTAATTTATCTGCCAAAACTTTCCGTTTTCACAAGGCTGTGGCACACCTTATTCTGCCTTCTTGCCTGCGGCTGCCTTAAAAGTCTCTGCCACGCTGGCGATTCCCTGTAACTCAGCAGGGAGCAGGATTGTGGTCGCCTGACCGTCTGCAACCTTCTCAAAAGCTTCCAGGCTCTTCAGCTTCAACACTGCGGCATCGGCGCCTGCTTCTTTCAGCATCTTGATACCGTCGGCGTTTGCCTGCTGTACCTTGAGGATTGCTTCCGCTTCACCTTCTGCCTCACGGATCATCTTCTCCTTCTCGGCTTCTGCGCGGAGAATGGCTGCCTGTTTGTCAGCTTCCGCACGTAAAATTGCGGATTCCTTGGCACCTTCTGCCTCCAGGATCTTCGCCTTCTTCTCACCTTCCGCACGGGTTACGGCTTCACGTCTCTCACGCTCTGCCTTCATCTGTTTCTCCATGGCGTTCTGGATCTCTGCGGGAGGGATGATGTTCTTCAGTTCAACACGGTTGACCTTGATACCCCAGGGATCGGTGGCGATATCCAGTGCGGCACGCATCTTGGTATTGATGGTCTCACGGGATGTCAGCGTCTGGTCCAGTTCCAGATCACCGATGATATTACGAAGGGTGGTGGCTGTCAGGTTCTCGATTGCCATCATGGGATTCTCTACACCGTAGGTGAACAGCTTAGGATCTGTGATCTGGTAGAATACTACCGTATCGATTCTCATGGTTACGTTATCTTTGGTGATTACGGGCTGGGGCGGAAAATCCGCTACCTGCTCTTTTAAATTGACTTTTCTCGCAACGCGGTCGATGAACGGGATCTTAAGATTGAATCCTACATTCCAGGTCGCCTGATAAGCACCCAGACGTTCAATGACGTATGCCTGTGCCTGGGGAACGATCTTGATACAAGATACAAAGATCCACAGGATCAGAACCACTATAACTACTAATATTACTCCCATTTTTCCTCCTTCTGCACACCTTTGTGTGCTGCGCCGTTTTGTACGTTCGCACTGCGTTTTCTGCGCATCTCATTACTATTCTTTGCTCTGCACTGTCTTTCGCCGTGTCTGCACATTCACGCACGCTTACCCTCATGTATTGCGTCTTTCTGCTCACTGCGCATTTTACATGATTTTAATTTTGCGACTCCGGTACTTCTTCCGTGACTTTCGACATCTGCGGATCTACCTTCACGATCAGCTTCACTCCGCTGACTGCTACGATATCCACCACGGTTCCTGGCTGAAGATTTAATCCCTCTTCTTCCGTCCTGGCGCTCCATTCCTGGCCGCCTACCGTTACCTGTCCGATGCCTTGCAGGTTGTCGATTTCACTGATGACGATTGCCTGTCTGCCGATCATGCTTTCCACATTTGTTTTGACGCGGTCTTTGTTGAAATATTTGACTGCGACAGGTCTGGTGAAAAACAACAACAGCAGAGACACTGCAAAGAACAACAGGATCTGCAGCCAGATCGGTGCCTGCAATGCAGCTGCAATCACAGCCACAATCGCGCCTCCGGCAAACCAGATGGATGTAAGACCCAGTGTTGCGACCTCCACTCCGATTGATACGATCAGTACCACAAGCCACAAGGTTACCATTTCACTCATGTAATCACTCCTTTGGTTTTGTAGTTGTTTCCAGTGTACTACAAATCACGTCTTGCGGCAACCAATATTACCGCACGATATGACACGCTATTGTGCCTGCAGGCGTTGTTACTAAAAAAAGATTTTATCGCATCGTCAAATCCGGTATTTCAATATTTTAGTATTTCAGTATTTCAATATTTCAGTATTTCGATATTTGAAACATGATTGATAGATTATAGTCTTGATCATTCATACTTGATTGTCCATATTAGAAACAACTGATTCATATAACTTATAACAAAACGGAATACCCATCTATGTGCTTCTGCACCCAGAAAAGTATTCCGCTTTACGATATCATTTTCTGTTCTGTCTTAGTAGAACACGTGATTACCGATCACCAGTCCGTCACGTCCGTTGTTGCGTCTGAAGTGTGTCAGATCTCCTACGTTGGATACACCGGAGATGGCTTCTTCAGCTGCCTTAATACAGCTTGCGTTGATCTTGCCGGATTCGTATACCGTGTTTACCTTACCGTTTAATGCGGGGGTAAACTGTCCGGAAGCATAGATAACACCGTGAATACTGCTCGGATATGCGCCGCTGCGCACACGGTTCATAACGACGGAAGCTACTGCCAGCTGGCCTTCATAGCTCTCGCAGCCTGCTTCACACTGTACCAGTGCAGCCAGCAGCTGTGTGGTGTCAGCATCGGTCGTGTATTCACCATAATTCACATGGCGTTTCGCCTCACGTTCTGCCGCTTCTCTTGCTTTGATCTCTTCCAGTGTCTCACCGGTATCGATCTGGAAATCCAATGTCACATACTCCGCAGACACATAACCATCTGCTCCCTCGTAGTCAATACAGACCCATTCGGGATTGCTGCTGTCTACAACATCAACAATATCTCCCTTCGGGAGAAGTCCCAGCACTCCTGCGTCCTGATCTGCTTCCGTTCTGACACGGAGTGTCTCGGTATCGATCTGGGCGATCATTCGTCCCACATCGTTTGCCAGTGCTTTGGCATCGTCACCGAACAAAAGGTATTCATCCTTTGCCCAGCCGATCAGCGTACCGGACTGAAGTTTTGTCCAACCATCCTTACGCTCTAATATCGTGCCTCCACAGTCCTTGTAAAGCTTGCCGACCTTGGAAGCATCTTCGCCGGCTTCACTTCTTACATTCACGGCATCTCTTACATTTGCCATGACCAGTCCGGAACTGACTTCTTCCTCGGAAGGGAAAGTCAGGTTCAGTGCCTTGACCGTAGCATTGATCACTTCGGCACTGTTTTTGGATCCGGGATCCAGAATGGATGCGATTCCTCCATTCAGATCATTCACATAATTTTTCGTATTGCCCGCCTGCGCGGTCATGCTCATCTGCATGCTCAGGAATAGAGAACAGAGCAGTCCGACACACATAACGAGCATTCTTCTGCTTTTTGTCATCTTGATACACGCCTTTCCCACAGATAGATTTCCTGACGGATTCGTATGTCTGCGGTTTTCACCAGTGAATAGTATATTCACTGCTGTAACTATTCAGAACTGCATTGACCGTAAAACCTGGGGAATGCATTCCTTCCTATACCGCTGTATTTTGCGATTTTAGAACGATTATGATTCGGAATAGTTACAATTTGTTACAAAAGTATTAAAATTGTTACGCAGAATATCATAGCAGATGACATTTTTTTTGTCAAGTTTTGGCACTTTTACGCCTGTTTTTGCCTGTTTTTTCCCGGTTCACGCAGGGATTTTCTCCTCGCATATTGCCCTTTTACATATTTTGGGACTTCTCAATGCAGGCCTCCATAGCATCCATGACAGCAGCCCGCATGCCCCTTTCTTCCAATACCTTGACGGCCTGAATGGTGGTTCCGCCCGGAGAGCATACCATGTCCTTTAATTCTCCGGGATGTTTGCCGGTCTCAAGTACCATCTTGGCACTGCCCAGTACCGATTGTGCTGCAAATTCATAGGCCTGTTTCCTCGGCATTCCCGCTGCCACTGCCTCATCCGCCATGGCTTCAATGAACATAAATACATACGCCGGAGAGCTGCCGCTGACACCGACGACCACATCCATCAGCCGTTCCGGCACCACGCTGGCAATGCCGAAGGAACGAAGCAGAGAAAGCACAATTTCAAGGTCCTCTTCCGTTACATTTTCCCTGGTGCATACTCCGGTGCAGCCTTCCAGTACCAGTGCAGGCGTGTTGGGCATACAGCGGATCAGCTTCAGTTCCGGTCTGCCAAAAGCTTCCTTCAGATAATCCAGCGTTCTTCCGGCAGCAATGCTGACAACCAGGGTCTCCGGACGCACTTGCTCGCGGATCTCGGCGATCACCTCCGGGAAAAATAGAGGTTTCACGGCAAGGAACAAAACATCCGCCGCCTCTGCGACTTTTGTATTGTCCGTCGTTGTCGTAATATCGAATTTTCCTTTTACTTTTTCTGCGGTGGCTTCTGTCCTGGCGGAACCGATGATGTCACCGGGTGCGGCGATCTCTTTTTGCAGCATGCCGCCGATCATCGCCGTTGCCATATTTCCCAGTCCGATAAATCCAATCTTCATAGCGCTTCTCCTCCTGTGCTGTGTTGCTGATATCATACAATTGATTTGTCTTACGCTCCATTCCCAAAGCATTTTTACTACTTCGTGCTGCGCTGCCTGTGTGCTTCGTACATCAATAATGCCGCAGCGATGGAAGCATTCAGGGACTCTACCTTTCCCTCCATGGGAATCTTGAGATATTGTCCCGCCTGATCGGAAATTTCACGGGACAATCCGTTTCCTTCATTCCCGATCAGGAAGGCCGTAGGCTCGCGGAAAGAAAAGGAATCGTAATATTTTTCCCCTTTCAGATGCGCCGCATAGGTATGGATCCCTTTTTCATGCATCTGTGTCAGTACCGGTGAAAGTTCCGGCACATAGACAAAGGGTACCCGGAATATAGATCCCATCGTCGCCCGGATTGTCTTGGGATTGAAAATATCCACCGTCTGATTGTTCATGATCACACCGGTGATTCCGGCGCCTTCTCCGGTTCGAATCATGGTCCCCAGATTGCCGGGATCCTGCAGATTCTCCAGAATTAAAAACAACGGACCCGGCTGTTTCAGCAGTTGTTCCAGTTCATACGAAGGCTGTTCCAATACGGTCAGAATCCCCTGTGGAGTCTGCGTATCCGCCATTTTTGCAAATACTTCGGGGGACACGGTCTCGTATCCGGTCTGCTGCAATTTTTCCCAGAATCCGGCATCTCCGTTTTTCGCATTCTGCTTTATCTTCTGCTCCAGTTCTTCCGTGAGATAGACTTCGCGCACACTTTTTACCGGTGCTTCTTCACACATTCTGACACCTTCTGCCAGAAATACGTGATCCTTGCGGCGTTCCTTTGCCTTGGTCTGCCACTGCACCACCTGTTTTACTTTTGCGTTATTGTTACTTGTAATCATCTGTTTCCACCATGTATTCTATAATATTATTTCGCCTGCAAGCAGCCGAAATATGTTTCCTATGGGTGAGCTTATTATAACACAAAGGCGCTTCCACGCAATGGGAAACGCCTTTGTTTTCATTTGTATATTGTCACTCTTTAGATGGACAGCAGATGAGATACCTCGAACTGGTACTCGTTAATGCCCTTCTCCATCTGCAATGCATCCTCGATATCGAAATCGATGAATTCGCCGTGCTGGTAACCTACGACACGGTTGGTCTTGCCTTCCAGCATGATATCTACTGCATAAGCACCCATGATAGATGCATAGTAACGATCCTTCGCAGTAGGGCTGCCACCACGCTGCATGTAACCTAAGATGGTTGCACGGGTCTCAATACCGGTAGCTGCCTCGATACGACGAGCCATGGAAGTAGAATGTCCGATACCCTCTGCATTGATGATGATATGATGGGTCTTACCATGCTTACGGTTGGTAATGATATTATTGATAATATTCTGTTCGTTATAGTCGTATTTTTCAGGAAGCAGGATATCTTCCGCACCGTTGGCAATACCGCACCACAGAGCGATATATCCGGCATTTCTTCCCATTACCTCGATGATACTGCATCTCTCATGAGAGGAAGAGGTATCCTTAACTTTATCAATTGCCTGCATTGCAGTATTTACTGCGGTATCGAAACCGATGGTATACTCGGTACATGCGATATCCAGGTCAATCGTTCCGGGAAGACCGATCGTGTTGATACCCAGTCTGGACAGAGCCTGCGCACCGCGGTAAGAACCGTCACCACCGATGACAACGATACCGTCGATACCGTGCTTTTTACAGATCTCAGCACCCTTTTTCTGGCCTTCTGCCTCTTTGAACTCGAGACAACGAGCAGTTCCTAAGATGGTACCGCCGCGCTGGATGATATCGGATACGTCTTTAGCTTCCATATCTATGATCTCTTCATTCAAAAGACCCTGATAACCTTTTTTGATTCCTTTCACCTTCAGTCCTCTTGCAATGGCTGTACGAACCACTGCACGAATGGCAGCGTTCATTCCCGGTGCATCACCGCCGCTGGTCAATACGCCGATCGTCTTAATCTCTTTTGCCATGACTGTTACCTCCTAAGTAAACGAACGAATAGTTTTCTCTTCTCGATTTCCTATTTTAATCTATTTTTGAGCGGTTTTCAATAGGTTTCGTTATAAATTTAACATTTTCTTTTCCAAATTCTGTATACAATTTGTCCCGAAGTTCCTCGCCTGCGTTTACACGGAGATTCGCCGGCAAAATCTTATAATTCTTGGTATCTCGCAGATAGATTACCACGTCATCATTACCATCGGAATCTGCCATGGTCTCCAACAGTCCCTGCTCTGCGGCTTTGTACTGTTCCATATTTTGGAACTGGATCCAGACACCGGCCGGCATGCCTTTTTTCTGCGGTGTAGCTGCGGCATTCTGCCCGTATTGCCCCGATTGTGACTGCCTATACTGTCCCGGCTGTGACTGCCCGTTCTGTGTTCCGCTCATGTCGTTTGGTGTTCCGCCGTTTACCGGATATCCATTGCCTGCACCGGTGCGGTAACCGGAATTACGATATCCGCCGCCGTTTCCGCCCCTGCCGTAGCGTCCCGGGAACAAGGGCTGTTTTGCAGCTAACGCGGTCTGCGCATCCTCGAAGCTGATGATCTGGTCGCAGATCAGCTTGCCGTCTTTATCCTCTTCCAGCGATACTCTGCCGCGGATAAATACTTTTGCGTCTTCTGTAAGCAAGGTATTGTATCGCTCATATACCTGCGGAAATACGACTACTTCCACATTGCCGATCAGATCTTCCAAGTTCAAAAATGCCATGATCTTGTCGTTCTTGGTATATTTCACGGTCTTATCCGCGATCATTCCGCCGATCACGGCATTCGCCTGATCCTGTACCAGCGTCACCGCACCGGTCTCTTCATCCATGGCAAAATCTCCCGCGGTATTGCTGATGCAGTTCTGCCACAGTTCCTGGTATTCTTCCAGAGGATGACCGCTGACATAGACACCGAGC
The DNA here is from genome assembly GCA_934394665.1 of uncultured Acetatifactor sp. Classification (GTDB taxonomy): domain Bacteria; phylum Bacillota; class Clostridia; order Lachnospirales; family Lachnospiraceae; genus Acetatifactor. The sequence goes on from CAKRRS010000051.1 coordinate 15,065, forward strand.
ACCTCTTTTTCAAAGCCCAGCATCATTTCCTTGCTGTATTCGCCCACATTCGGCATACGAATGTCGAATTCTTCCTTGTCTTCTTCGCCGGCGATATCAAACAGGGAAATCTGACCTGCCAGGTTATTTTTCTTATCATGGGCAATATGATCTGCAATCTGCACATAGACGCTCATGAACTGTTTTCTGGTGCCGCCCAGTCCGTCCAGTGCCCCTGCTTTGATCAGGTTCTCGATTGCGCGTTTGTTCATCTCTTTTTTGTCGGACATACGGGTGATAAAATCCTTCAGATTGGTGAAAGGTCCTCTCTCTTTTCGCTCCTGTACCAGGCTGTCAATCACAGGACGTCCGACACCCTTGATCGCTGTCAGCGCATATCGGATTTTCCCGTCTGCCACGGAGAATCCGGCTTCCCCGGCGTTCACATCCGGTGGCAGGATCGCGATGTCCATATTCCGGCAGTTTAAGATGTACTCCGACACCTTTTTGGGGTTATCGATGACAGAAGTCATCAGCGCCGCCATGAATTCTACCGGATAATAATATTTTAAGTATGCTGTCTGATAAGCCACCACCGCATAGCATGCCGCATGGGACTTGTTGAATGCATATTTCGCGAAGTCCATCATGGTATCGTAGATCTGACCTGCCGTCTGCTCATCGATACCGTTGGCGATACATCCGGGGACATTTTCCTCCGGATTGCCATAGATAAAGTTGGCACGCTCTTTTTCCATGACAGACTGTTTCTTCTTACTCATGGCGCGACGCACCAGATCGCTTCGTCCCAAGGTATATCCCGCAAGGTCACGCACGATTTGCATGACCTGCTCCTGGTACACGATACAGCCATAGGTCGGCTTTAAAATCGGCTCCAGCTGGGGGCAGGCATAGGTTACATCCTCTGGATGGTTCTTACCCTGGATGTATTTCGGGATAAAATCCATAGGGCCCGGCCGGTACAGCGAGATACCGGCTACGACATCCTCCAGATTCTGCGGACGAAGTTCCTTCATGAAGTTCTTCATCCCGGCACTTTCCAGCTGGAACACGCCTTCCGTCCGACCGGTACCGATCGATGCCAGCACCTTCGGATCATTATAATCGATAGCATCCACGTTGATATGTTGTCCGGTGGCGTTCTCAATGAAATCCACCGCATCATGGATTACGGTCAGCGTACGCAGTCCCAGGAAATCCATCTTCAATAGTCCCAGTTCTTCCAATGTCGTCATGGTAAACTGGGTAACGATAGAACCGTCGGAGCCTCTGGACAGCGGCACAAATTCATCGGCAGACTTCTGGCAGATTACGACACCGGCTGCGTGCATGGAGGTATGCCTCGGCAGACCTTCCAGACGCATGCACATGTCAATCAGGTGGTGTACCTGTTCATCCTCCTGATACAGCTTGCGGAATTCCGGATTCATCTCCAGCGCTTTGCTCAAAGTAATATTCAGTTCATTGGGTACCATTTTGGCAATGGAATCCACAAAGGCATAGGGCAGATCCATGACACGCCCCACGTCGCGGATGACACCTTTGGCCGCCAGGGTACCGAAAGTAACGATCTGTACGACCTTGTCGGCACCGTATTTTCTGCCGACGTAATCAATGACCTCCTGGCGTCGTTCGAAGCAAAAGTCTACGTCAATATCGGGCATGGAGACACGTTCCGGATTCAGGAAACGCTCAAACAGCAGGTTATAATGGATCGGATCGATATTCGTAATCTTCAGGCAATATGCCACGATACTGCCGGCTGCGGATCCGCGTCCCGGTCCCACAGGGATCCCGTTTTCCTTGGCATAGTTGATAAAGTCCCATACGATCAGGAAATAGTCTACATAGCCCATTCTCCGGATGACACCCAGCTCATAATCCAGGCGCTCTCTCAGAGTCTGTCCGGTCTCTCCGGCCGGTTTGCTGCCGTCACCGTAGCGCTCTGTCAGTCCGTCATCACAAAGCTTGTTCAGATAACTCCAGGAATCATACCCTTCCGGCACATCGTATTTCGGCAGCTTCGTCACACCGAATTCGATCTCGACATGGCAGCGGTCCGCGATTCTCTGCGTATTCTCCACTGCCTCCCAGGCATAGGGGAACAACCCCTTCATCTCTTCCTCGCTTTTGACATAATACTGACCGCCTTCATAACGCATACGGTCTTCATCCGCCAGCTTTTTGCCGGTCTGCAGACACAGCAGAATGTCATGAGGGATCGCATCCTCCGCATAGGTATAGTGCACATCGTTGGTGGTCACCAAGGGAATGTCCAGCTCCCTGCTCATCTGGACCAGTTCCATATTTACCGTGCGCTGTTCCGGAATGCCATGATCCTGTAATTCCAGAAAATAGTTGCCCTTACCGAAGCATGCCTCGTATTTGCGGGCCGCCATTCTCGCCTCTTCTTTCATGCCCTTTAAAATAAATCGGGGCACTTCACCTGCCAGGCACGCAGACAGCGCAATGATACCCTCGTGGAACTGCTGCAGTACTTCCATATCCACACGGGGTTTATAATAATAGCCTTCGGTAAAACCACGGCTGACGATCTTCATCAGGTTTGCATAGCCGGTATTGTTCTCCGCTAACAGCACCAGATGGTGATAACGGTCCTCACCTCCGGTCAGTTCCTTGTCAAACCGGGAGTTGGGAGCCACGTACACCTCACAGCCCAGGATCGGCTTAATTCCTGCTTCCTTTGCCGCACGGTAGAAATCGATCACACCATACATAACACCGTGATCGGTGATCGCTGCGCTGTTCATGCCCAGTTCCTTGACTCTGGCTACATATTCTTTAATCTTATTGGATCCGTCCAGCAGAGAATATTCTGTATGGACATGAAGATGGGTAAACGCCATTTTGCTGTTCCCTTTCTAGTGCAGTTCTTTCGCTTTTTTCACGCATTCCTCGTAGGTCGGTCCTACCTGTTCCCTGTGATAACCCGGAGCAAGCATCGCCGCAAAATACAGGTTCTCCAATGTCTCCTCCTGTGCCGCTGTGGGATGGGAAGGCACCACTACACGGGTGCTCCATACTAACATACAGCCGGTATACTCCACCATGAAAAATATGGGCTCCATATTTTTCTCCATACGGCTGTTCAGTGTCAGTTTATCTTCGCCGGAGATCTCTTCCAGCTTCTTGATATGGGAAGGCTGCGGTTCCTCTACACTGCCGTCCGGCAGGATCACGCACTCGCAGGGCTCCATATCCTCCCTATGTGCATTCATATATTCCATGACAGTCATTCCCACACCTCCTTTGTTCTATCTGTCAGTCTGTTATTCTTCTGCACGGATGGCCCAGCGCATTTTGGTAGATCTCGCTCTGCCGTTCTGTACACATTCTTCTGCCGAGGGCCGCACTACATCTTTGGAATAGTCTGCATAAATTCCGTCCCGGCAGCCTTCTTTCAGTGCTCGTTTTACCAGTTTGTCTTCACCGGAATGGAACGTGAGAATCGCGACTCTTCCTCCGGGTTTCAATGCTCCCGGCAGCTTTTCCATGAACTCATACAATACTTCAAATTCACGGTTCACATCAATACGCAGAGCCTGGAACGTTCTCTGACAGGTCTTCTTGATCGTATCTTTTTTCTCCTTTTCCGGGAGAAAATCCAGGGTTTTCTCGATCACTTCTCTTAATTTCGTCGTGGTATCGATCCGGTGTCCCTTGCGGATCTCACCGGTGATGGCCTTCGCCAGTTCCTCGCAGTAGGGCTCGTCGGAATTCTCATAGAGCATTCCCGCCAGTTCTTCCCTGCTGATCGTATCTAAGCGCTCGGCCGCACTGATACCCTGTGTCTGATTCAGTCGCAGGTCTAAAGGTCCGTCCACCTTAAAAGAAAAGCCTCTCTCCGGATTATCGATCTGCATAGAAGATACTCCCAGATCCGCCAGGATAAAATCAAATCCGCCGGCCTCTTTTGCAATTTCATCTATGGTACAGAAATTCTGCAATTTAATCGTCAGGATATCCTCTCCGTACCCGGCATCCGCCAGACGTTTTCTCGTCTTGGCAGACTCTTCCGGATCCACATCTGTGGCATAGATATGGCCACGGCTCTGTAACTGTTCCAGCATAGCCTTCGTATGTCCACCATACCCCAGCGTCGCGTCAAATCCGGTCTCTCCCGGCTGAATCTTCAGAAAATCCAGGATCTCCTGTACCATAA
>CAKRRS010000052.1 GCA_934394665.1 uncultured Acetatifactor sp.
CCTATCAAAATTGGATCTGCCTCTTATGCCTGCAAGCAGTCAAAGAGTCAGCTCTCAATTTTGGCACTGCTTGTGCCTACAACCAGTTTATCACAATTCCTGTCAAAACACCAACTACATATAAAATTCCCACGATTTTCAGATTTTCCTTCTTATCCGGATTCACGCGGAACAACACCAGCAGTCCTACTCCCGCGCCCACCAGCAATCCGGACATCATGGCTCCAAGGCTGATCACACCACTGATATATAATTGCGTTATAGTCACAGATGCTGCGCAGTTCGGGATCAGTCCTACAATGCCTGCCAGTACCGGTCCGATCACCGGTCTGTTCAGAATCAGGTTCGCTAATGCGTCCTCTCCTAAGAAATGCAAGATCAGATTCAGCACAAATCCAATTACCATGATGAAAAAGGTAATCTGTAGGGTGTGTTTCACAGCGGACAGAAAAATGCCGTCCTCTTCGCAGTGACAGTGGTCATGCTCACAAAGTTCGTGAATGTGATCATGTTCTGCGTAATCGTCCTCGTCATGATGACCATTATCGTCATGCGCATGACCGTCTGATTCTGTTGCAGATACCCCCTCGGAAGAAGCTTTCACAGAACCGGCATGCGCTGAATTACCTTCCCGGGAATGTGTTCCTATCGCATTGTGACCATGCGCGGAAGCTGCATGCACATGTGCATGATCATGGTGATGCACTTTCTGCTCCCGGATCACCAGGTCAATCACAAATCCTGCAATCGCACCGATGACAGCCTTTGCTCCCAGAATCTTCAGGATAAATGCAACCGAAACTTCATCCGATGAAATCAATAATGGCAGCATCTCATCTGACGTAGACAGGTAAATAGCGATCAGCGTTCCCAGCGTGATCACCCGTCCGGCATACAGATTAGAGGCTGCGGCGGAGAAACCGCACTGGGGCATGATTCCTGCCACGCCGCCGAAAAACGGTCCCAGCTTGCCTGCCTTACGTACCATCTTTACCGTACTTTCTCCGGCCTTGTGCTCCAGATATTCCATAGCAAGGTAGGTCAGGAACAAAAACGGCACCAGCTTTACGCTATCGATCAAAGTATCCAAAATGACATCTAACATGATTCTTACCTTTCCTTATTATCCTTATTAATTATGCATCTGCTTCATCCTGAATCGTTTCATTAAATGAACATATAATCACATATTTATTCTAAATGCAAATGCAACTCATTCGCATTTAGAACTATATCATATTTTTCCGACTTGTCAATCTTTTATTTGTAAAATTAATATTCTGATGCGCACAATAATTGCCATGCTTCAAAAAATTTATGTGTATACAAAAAACAGAGCCTTCACAAAAAGCTCTGTTCTTCATCCATTCCTTTTGATGATATTAAAATAACTCTTTTTTATATTGAATAGAATCCTCCTCCGTGATCTCCCGGATCACGCGGCAGGGATTGCCGACTGCCAGAGAATTAGCGGGAATATCTTTCGTCACGACACTCCCTGCGCCGATCACGCAGCCCTCGCCGATCGTTACACCACCGGTGATGACGACATTACTTGCGATCCAGCAGTTAGAACCAATCGTGATCGGTTTACCGTATTCGTCATCATAGAGCGTACCGTCTGCCTTCTCTTTCATGTTGCGTTCCTGCCAGCGGAAGGGGTGCATGGGTGTTGCCAACGTACAGTTGGGACCAAAATACACATGATCGCCGATCGTCACCGGGCAGGTATCCAGCACTGTAAAATTAAAATTGGCATAGCATTTCTCACCGAAAGTAGTAAATACACCATAGTCAAAATACACCGGTCCCTGCAGATAGGTCCCTTTCCCCTGATTCGGCACCAGTTCCCTGATGATGCTTCTGCGCAGTTCTTCCTCATCTTCAAATACATTATTATAATGCTGTGACAGCTTATGTGCTTTCAGACGAAGCTTTGCCAAAGTCTCGTCGCTGCAATCATAGATTTTTCCTGCTAACATTTTTTCCTGTTCTGTCATCCTTCCGATTCCTCCTATCCTCTGACCAGTCCCTTTTTCTTCCATGCACCGCTTCTCCAGCGAAGGATCATCCCGATTGCACGGCAGCATTCGTCCGATGCCAGTCCGATATAAGCTCCGACCACTGCCATGTGCAGTCGCATACCGAACAGATAGGTTCCGCCGGCTGCGCACAAGAACATGAACACCGCTCCCATGATTACCGGGAAGACCGCATCTCCGCTGGTCTTCAGCGCATTTCCGTATACCAGATTTGTTACTCGCCCTATCTCAAGAGCAATATCGATAAACATAAGCTTCTGTACCAATGCTATCATAGTCGCATCTTTGGTAAAAACAGGCAATAATAGCGGTGCGCACATTGCAAATAAAATTTCCGTTCCTGCCGCCAGTGCCGTTCCGATCACTGCTGCCTTTCTCGTCTGACGATCACAGGTTTCGTATTCCCCGGCGCCCATGTACCATCCGGTCATAATGGCATTCGCCTGTGCCAGTGCATTTCCAACGCAGAAAGACAAATTCGTGATCTGCACCGTATAGGAACGCGCCGCCACATTGATTCCATCTGCATCCATCTGATTTAGGAACCGGATCACCAGCGTCATCGCCACATTGTAAATGATCGACTCCAATGCGGATGGGAATCCGATACGGATGATCTGGCACAGAATATCCCGGCTGTTCCCTCTCTCCGGATACTTTCGAGCCGGAACCAGGTGTTGTTCAAGCACTACTAACAACATAAGATTCACTACCTTGGAAATCACTGTCGCCGCTGCTACCCCTTGCACTCCCAGCTGAAATTGAAATAAGAACACCGCATTCAGTATAAAATTCAAAATATTGCCTGTCATTGTTGCGAATAACGGCTGCTTCGTATAGCCGAATGCCCGTAAATAACCAGCCATTATGGGAATCAGTGCGTTTAAGATACTTCCTGCGCCTACGATTCTAAGATACTGCTCTGCCGGCTGTCTCAGTGCCGGAGCAATACCGACCACATGCAGAACCATCCCGGAACAGGCAAACAAAAATATCGACATTGCGATCCCCAGCACACCATTGAACAATAAGCCGAGATTTCTTGCCTGGCAGGCGATTCCCGGACGTCCTGCTCCGATATTCTGTGTCATTACCGCAAGCATCCCCATGGATACTACCGAAAACATAATGATAAACACACCAATGTAAGTATTGGCTGTGCCGACCGCACCCACAGCCTGGTCTCCCACGGAAGATAACATCAACGTATCCACCATTCCGGATAACATGTAAAAACAAGTCTCCAGACACAACGGAACAAATAATTGAAATAATGTCTTCTTCTGTCCTTCCATAAACATATCAGCATCCTTTCCGAAAACGTAACCATAAAATGATCTCAAAGCTGCTGTCAGCTTGCTCACTTCATTTTTTACAGATTACCACTTGTTTAGAGAGAAATCTTGCATTATTGTAACACGAAATTGACTTATTTCCACCTGTGTAGTATCCTGTAGTCAAATTGCAATACGAGACACACTATCGTATCTTTGATTCGTTTTACATACTATTTTCTGAAAGGATGAAAGCTTGTCATGTATTTAGAATTGCGTGAAGAACGTACCCACGGAACAAGAGATTTTCCTTTTACCTGTTATCACCTGAGCTATATGCCGGAATTATTCCAGGTTCCGGTTCACTGGCATCCGGAAATAGAAATTATCTATGTCATGAAAGGACCCTTAAAGGTAGTCATCGAGGGGGAAGAATACGAGGCAGCTCCCGGATCTGTCTATTTCGTGAATCCGGGAGAGCTTCACTTTATGGGGGCTTCTGCCGCGGGAGTCGATTATTATACGCTGCTGTTTCCTCCGGAATTTATCTCTTTTCAATCGGACGATGCTCTGGAAACCGACTTTTTTCTTCCTTTAAGGAATCACGATCTCCTGCTGCGGCATGATTTATCTCACGAAAAAAGCTGTCCCGATATGATTCTTCTCCTAAATGAGATTCTACATACGGAACAGCTTCCTCCCTGTATAGAACAACAATTACAGCTGCGTGTTTTATTGCTTTCATTACTTCAAAAAATTGCGGTCTACGGAACAGTACGGCCTGAAACTACCAAAAGAAACGATCCCATGCAACGGGAACTTCTGACATTTCTTCAGCAAAACTATGCGGAGCCTCTTCGGCTGGAGGATTTGTCCAAGCAATTTCACCTGTCCGAAAAATACCTGTCCCGCTATTTTAAGCAACATTTTCACCTGACAGTAACGCAGTATCTGGTACATCTGCGCCTGACCCACGCCTGCCATTTATTGGAGACTACAGACCTGCCGGTGACAGAAGTTGCCTTACAATCCGGTTTCTCCAATGTGAGTCACTTTATCCGCAGTTTTCATCGAACTTACCAGATGTCACCACTGCAATACCGCAAGGAAAAACCCTACTGATACAGCGCTCTTCGCGAAAGCTCCAGGCATCCCATGATCCCCTGGTCATCATGGAGGGAGGCCGGAACAACATAATGCTCCATGTCAGCCAGTTCCTCTGTTGCCACATATCCGTTGATATATTCCGCAAGCTTCCGGCGGATCAACGGGAACAACTGCTCCTGATGCATCACACCGCCCCCCAAGATGATCATCTCCGGCGATAGTGTCATAACATAGCCGGTCAGCGCCTGCGCGATGTAATCTGCTTCCAGATCCCACACCTCCGGACAGTCTGCCAGTACGTCAGCTTTCCTGCCCCAACGCTCTTCGATCGCCGGTCCGGCTGCCAGTCCTTCCAGGCAATTTTTATGGTAAGGGCATTTCCCGGCATAGGTATCCGTGTCACGTTTTGTGATCAGGACATGTCCCGCCTCCGGATGCAGCATACCGTGAAGCAATTCGCCGTTGATATAAATGCCTCCGCCGACACCGGTTCCTATGGTCAGATAGATCACACATTTTTTACCTTTTGCCTGCCCGAAAGTCACCTCTCCCAGCACAGAGCCGTTTACATCCGTGTCAAATCCTACCGGGCAATGCAATGCTTCCTGCATCTGTCCGAGAATATTACAATTCCGCCATGCCAGCTTCGGTGTCGTCGTGATGTAGCCGTATTTTTCAGATTCCCGATCTAATTCAACCGGTCCGAAACAGGCGATTCCCAACGCATCGATCTCCTTGTCCCGGAAATAGTCGATCATCTTCGGAATCGTCTCTTCCGGCGTGGTCGTAGGAATGGAAATCTGTTCGTAGATTTCACCGTTCTCATTGCCGATCGCACAGACCATTTTCGTGCCGCCGGCTTCCAATGCACCCAGACGCAATTTAGCCATACTGTAATCCTCCCGATATTATTATGCTAATGGTGTAGTCAGTATAGCATATCATCTGCTGTGTGTTAATTACTTTCTGCTCCGGTAAATATTTTTCCTTCCATCTCTTCCATCATGACATTGCTGTTGCGGAACACGCACAGGATGATTCCCACCATCACAGAATTCACCAGGCAGTTTCCCAATCCGTAAGCCAGAAAAGGAATGGATACCGTGTAGTAAATGCCGAATCCGAAGTTCACCAACACATCCACTGCAATACGCAGGAGAATGCTCATGCTGCATACGCTTCCCAAAAGCAGTGCGGCGCGGTTGCTCTGGTGCAGGGAAATATGCAGAGCATAGCAGGCAAATACCACCAGTGCCAGTAATACAAGGATTCCCACTGCGATTCCCAGATAGCGGAAAATGCTGTGGATCATATAAACGGTAAGGCTGTCCTGCGCCAGCACCTCCGGCATAGCTTCCCCGTTTCCTCCGAACAGGGAAAAAGCATGCAGATCCGTAAGAAGCGAACTGCGAATATAATCCACTCCCGTAGTTGCTTTTCCGGTAAGTGCTGCGAAAAAGCTTTGCATGCGCGCTATGAGGTAGTCGTCTCTATAGCTGCCCACACCAACAACGGACTTCAGCCACAGACTGACACCAAACAATATCCCTGCAAAAACCGGCAGTGATGCAAGCCCATACAATACCCTTTTACTGCCCTTCAGAAATCCTCTTCCGACTGCCAGATACAATATGGCCGTAGTCAGGATCATGCTCTCCAACATTCCCGGAGTACAATTCGTATAAATCCCCAACAGACAAATCACACCAAACGTTATTCCGTGCAGCAGTAAAATCAGTTTCCAGCCCCATGTGCGCAGGCGGTACAGCAGGCAGGTATACAACACTGGATACAGAATCCACAGAAAATACAAATTCTGATACGCTGCCTGATAACCGGCATGGTCAAGCAGGTTCCGGGAGGTCGGGAGGATCGTCCCCCCGCGAAGCATTCCTACTAAGAATCCTGCCGCTACGAAACACCCCAGCAGCACGTAGACCCATTTTACCAGTTTCATATAGTTTCCATATAACAGGAACAAAATCACACCGATTCCTATAGCATTATAGAGTAACGTATTCCTAAGATAATCCGCAGTCCACTCTTCCCCTGTCACTTCCGGGAACAGAAGACTCTGCATAAAGATTCCAAATATCGTCAGCGCTGCGGTGATTCCGAACAAAAGAATCGGGAACTGCGGCCTGTGGATACGGTTCAGTTCCTGTCCTGTCTGCACCGGATCTCCCATCTGGCGCACCGCTTCCGCGGCGGCTGCCTGCGGTGCCATGCCCTCTCTCAGATAATCCGCTGTCTGCTCTTCAATATGATTGCCGATTTCTTTACGGATCGCCGCTCTTGCATGGGAATTCTCGATCTGCTCCCCGAGAGCATCCAAATATTCTTGTACTCCTTGATTTTTCTCTTTTCTGTTCATATCCCTATACCTCACAATATTCCACAGTTTTCATCATATCCCCTGGAAACTCAGCACACCGGACACAGCCGTCTGATACTCCTGCCACTCTTTCTTTTTCTCTTCCGCATGCTTTTTCCCCGTGGGGGTCAGGCGGTAATATTTTCTCGTTTTCCCGGAAGAATTGTCCTCGTATGATACCACATCTCCCTTGCTCTCCAGGGAATGCAGCAGGGGATACAGCGTTCCCGCCTTGAGTTCAAAGACGTTATTGGACTTCGCCCGCAGCGCCTCGATCATCTCATACCCATACATATCCCCCGTCTCCAACAGACGTAAGATCATCATTGCCATACTTCCCTGTACCAGATTCTTGTCAATTGCCATAAGTTTGCTCCTCCTTCTTATTGTAACGATTCCGGAAACCGGTCTATTATATAGGCTATCTATATATCTTATACCACGTTTTGTATCGGCTGTCTATATATTTTAAGAAAATTATTTGTGCTTCCTTTCACAGGTCATCGTATGTTATACTGTCCACAGGCAAATTGCGGTTTAGCAACAATAACTCAACATTTTTATAAAACAAAGGAGGGCATATTTGTTATGCAGAAAATATGGATCGTCGGCTCCCTCGGGCACATGGGGCAGGCACTGATCAGATTATTGGATATGATGGAATATGAATTATACGAGACGGACAAGGACGAGCTGGATATCACGGACGAACATGAAGTCTCCCTCTTCATGCACAGGAACCGTCCGGATGTCGTGATCAACTGTGCCGGTTATCATCCCACGGCAGACGGTGAGCAGGCGGATACCGACATGGCCTATAAAGTCAATGCCGTAGGTGCGAGAAATCTGGCACAGGCCGCAGAGAGCATCCATGCAAAAATGATCCAGATTTCCACGGATGACGTATTTTCCAGCGTATCCGACACACCCTATAATGAATTCGATGATGTGAATCCGGTCAGCCTTTTTGCCAAGTCCAAATACGCCGGAGAGAAATTCGTCTCCCAGCTGATGACCCGGTATGTCATTATCCGCAGTTCCTGGATCTATGGCATCGGCGAGGACTTCCTGAATGAGATTCTGGAAGCTGCCGCTGATCCGGAAGTATCCTCTATGGAATTACGGAACAATGACTGCGCCGTACCCACTTCCGCAGCAGAACTGGCTCGCGTGGTAAAATTCTTCATCGACAACGACCATTACGGCATCTATCACGCCGTATGCAGCGGCGGTTCCTGCACCCGTCTGGAATTTGCAAAAGAGATCCTGCGGCTTGCCGGAAAAGAAGAACAGCTTACTGTTACGGTAAAGGAAGGTGCCCCGGAGAAATATTCCGTACTGGATAACATGATGCTGCGTATCACCGGAATCGACGAACCGGGTGACTGGAAGGCAGCTCTGGCTGCTTATATGAGAGAGACAGGAGGGCTGGAATAGTGGGAAAAACTGATAATATGGAAAAGAAAAACGATCATTCCGCTGAAAACGACAAGAAGAAAATGGGATTATCCACAAAAATCTTTATCTCCCTGCTCGCCGGTGCGATCTGCGGTGTGTTGATCCATTATTATATGCCGGACGGATATTTTAAGGACACGATCCTGATCAATGGCATCCTGTATGTCCTGGGTAACGGTTTCATCCGCCTGATGCAGATGCTGGTCGTACCTTTGGTGTTCTGCTCCCTGGTCTGTGGGGCCATGGCCATCGGTGATACGAAGACGCTGGGAACCGTCGGTGTGAAGACGATCCTGTTCTATCTGTGCACCACAGCGCTCGCCATCTGCGTCGCACTGGGTATCGCCAGCCTGATTAATCCCGGTGTGGGTCTGAATATCGCGCTGCCGGAAGATGCCGCCGAGGTTGCCACCACGCAGGTGGATTTTGCCGAGACGTTACTGAATATCATCCCGAAAAATATCTTTACCTCCCTGGCTGCCGGAGATATGCTTCCGGTCATCTTCTTCGCTTTATTCGTTGGTATCCTGCTGGCCACTATGGGCAACAGAGTATCCACCGTGGCGAACTTTTTCAGCCAGTTCAATGACATTATGATGGAAATGACCACTGCCGTCATGAAGGCCGCTCCCATCGGTGTGTTCTGCCTGATTGCCAAGACATTCGCCGGCATCGGCTTTGACGCTTTTGTTCCGATGTTAAAATATATGGGAAGCGTTATCCTCGCTCTGGCGGTACAGTGTTTCGTGGTATATCAGGTCATGCTGTTTGCCTTCACCCGGCTGAATCCTTTCAAGTTCATTAAGAAGTTTTTCCCGGTCATGACCTTTGCCTTTTCTACTTCGACCAGTAATGCGACGATTCCTCTGTCTATCGATACACTGTATAAAAAAATCGGTGTCTCCAAGCAGATTTCGTCCTTTACCATTCCGCTCGGTGCCACCATCAACATGGACGGTACTTCCATCATGCAGGGTGTGGCCGTGGTCTTTATTGCGCAGGCTTACGGCATTCCCTTAACGCCCACTGCCATTGCCACCGTCATTGCCACCGCAACGATCGCGTCTATCGGTACTGCCGGTGTTCCCAGTGTCGGTCTGGTGACATTGTCCATGGTGCTGACTTCTGTGGGACTTCCTACGGAAGGAATTGCATTGATCATGGGCATCGACCGTATCCTGGACATGCTGCGTACCGCCGTGAACATCACCGGTGATGCGGTATGTACCACCATTGTTGCCAGACAGCAGGGCGCCTTTAATGAAAAGACCTTCCGGACTGATAACTGATTAGATGATTATTTCAAAAAGAAAAGCTCCCGTCCGCACGGTGTATTTCAAATACGCCTGTATTGGACGGGAGTTTTTTACATCACTTCAGCTTACTCAGTTTCGCGGGATTGGCGATCACGATCAGCCGCATGGACATTGTCAGAGGCATCTGCGGATCAATGTTCGTATTGACTTTTTCGCCCTCTATAATGGCAACGACATTGACGGAATATTTCTTACGAAGATTCAATTCGATCAGATTTTTGCCGATCCACTGTGGTCTGACTTCCAGCTCCACCATGGAGACATCTTCCGCCAGTTCAATGATATCCATAAATCCGGAACTCATGAGATTCTTCGCCAGGCGGACTCCCGACTCATTCTCCGGAAATACCACACGGTCCGCGCCCACACGGCTTAAAATCTTGCAATTCATCTCACTGGAGCATTTGGCAATGACGGTCTTCACGCCCAGTTCTTTGCAAAGCATCGTCGCCATGACGCTTTCTTCCAGATGATTTCCCATCGTCACGATGACCACATCCATGTTAGGAATCCCCAACTGCCGCAAAGCTTCCTGATCGGTGACATCTGCACATTTACAATACGGAATCTCCGCAATCGCAGCATTGACTACTGCCTCTCTGTTGTCTACCGCCAGCACTTCCGCGCCAGCCTCCACCAGTTCTTTTGCCACACTTTTGCCGTATCTTCCCAGGCCGAATACCGCATATGTCTGATTCATTCCCATAATTTTTTCCTTTCTGTATTAGAATTCCTTCCGTATCAACCTTTTTTCAATCCATCTATCCTACGCTGATTTCCTCGGTAGGATTCTTTACTATATTTTTGTTCTTTTTCTGCGTACTGAATGCCACAACCAGAGAAATCGGTCCGACTCTTCCCAGATACATGGTCACAATAATAATCATTTTCCCGAGTGCCGGCAAAGCCGCTGTCAGATTCCTGGTCAGTCCTACCGTAGCGGTGGCGCTGACTGTCTCGTATACTATGTCGATCACATCCGCATCCGTCACCGCCGACAGCAGGATCGTAGACAGCGATGCAATGAGGAAAAACATACTCACAACAGCCACCGATTTGTCCACAGCCTGTTTGGGAATGTTCCTGTGGAACAGTTCCGCGTCTTCCTTATTACGTATGGTGGCAAACATGGATACCAGTAATACAGCGATCGTAACCGTTTTGATACCGCCTGCCGTTCCCACCGGCGAACCACCGACCAGCATCAGCAGTACCGAAATGATCGCCGAGGTATTCGTCAGATCCTGCTGGGGAATCGTGGCAAATCCTGCGGTTCTCGTCGTCACCGACTGGAACAGGGACGCCCGGATTCTCTGTCCGTTCGTAAAATCCTTCATGGTCAAAGGATTATTATATTCAAATACATAAAAAGCCGCTGCTCCGATCAGGATCAACGATACCGTCATGGTAAGCGCAATCTTACTGTGAAGTGTCAGCTGCCGGAAGCATTTTAATTTCTGCGTCCGGATTTTTTTCAGTACACGCAGAACATCCCACCAGACAATGTAACCCAGTCCGCCCAGCACGATCAGCAGTATCGTCACCAGATTGACCATCGGCTGAAACACATAGCCGCACAGGCTGTCTTCTCCCACGATATCCATTCCCGCATTGCAAAAAGCGGAAATGGCATTAAAAATCGAGATCCAGATCCCCCGCAGCCCGTACTCCGGCACAAACACTGTCATGTACAGAAGCGCTCCGGTACCTTCCACTACCAGCGTACCGGTCAATACTTTGCGTAAGAATCTGACAATTCCGGAGATATTATTCAGATTAAACACGTCCTGCAGCATCTGTCGGTTCCCCAGACCCAGCCGTCTGTGCAGTCCCATCATCACACCATACATGACCGTGATTACGCCCAGCCCCCCCAGCTGAATCAGTATCAGGATTATGATCTGTCCAAAGACGCTCCAGGTCGAATACGTCGGTACCGTCACCAGCCCGGTCACACAAATCGACGTTGTCGCAGTAAACAGAGCATCTATATAGGGCACTGCTTCCCCGGTGGCAGAGCTGAACGGTAATGCCAGCAGAATACTTCCCACTGTGATCGCACCTAAAAAACTCAGCATAATCTTCTGCGTGGTAGACAGTTTTATCCATTTTTTCTTGTTCATGTAACACCTTTTCCTGTATCTCTACACATCTTTTATGGTCAAAATTTCAAAACATCACAATCTCTTCATCCCTTGACCACAATAATACGATTATAACACATCTTCGCATAAAAAAACTCCCATTCGGAACAGTTTCTTTTTTACTGTGTCCGGACAGGAGCTTTTTGTTGCTTTTATACCTTGAAGCGGTATCCGACACCCCAGATGGTCTCGATATACTGGGGCTTCGCGGTATCTTTCTCAATCTTCTCGCGAATCTTCTTGATGTGTACGGTTACGGTTGCAATATCGCCGATGGAATCCATATCCCAGATCTCACGGAACAGTTCTTCCTTGGTGAAGACATGATTGGGATGCTCCGCCAGGAAGGTTAACAGATCAAACTCCTTCGTAGTAAAATTCTTCTCCACGCCATCTACATAGACACGCCTTGCCGTCTTGTCGATGCGGATGCCGCGGATCTCGACGATGTCATTCTGCTGCTTCTGGTTCGTACCGACCAGTCTCTCGTAACGAGCCATGTGCGCTTTTACACGGGCTACCAGTTCGCTGGGACTGAACGGTTTTGTCATGTAATCGTCCGCACCCAGACCAAGTCCCCGGATCTTGTCGATATCATCTTTTTTCGCAGATACCATCAGAATCGGGATATTTTTCTCCTCACGGATTCTCTTACATACCTCGAATCCGTCCATCCCCGGCAGCATCAGATCCAGAATGATCAGGTCATAATCTCCCGCCAGTGCCGTCTTCAGACCTTCATCTCCGGTGTTGCAGATATCTACCTTGAAATCACTGAGTTCCAGATAATCCTTCTCCAGATCCGCAATTGCCACTTCATCTTCGATAATCAAAATCTTGCTCATTGTTATTCCTCCGCTTTCCTGTCCGTCTTTGTTTTTATTTTTGTATTCCTTTTCGGTGAACTCTCCTGCTTTTACAGTGAGTCGTTTCTGTTACCTTTTGTTGTCTTTATTTTCTGTTATTATTTTCCCGGCTGTAACTCAATATATTTTCTCAGGACGAAATGCATACAGGTGCCTTCTCCCTCTTTTGCCGTAGCCCATACATAACCGCCATGATCTTCAATGATCTTTTTGACAATGGAAAGTCCGATACCGCTGCCGCCCTGCGCGGAATTCCGGGAAGCATCCGTGCGGTAGAAGCGCTCGAAAATCTTCTGTAAATCCTTCTGGGCGATTCCTTTGCCGTTGTCCTCGATCTCTACCCGGATGGAATCCACCTCGTCGAGAATCCGGATATCAATACGCCCCTGCGGCTTATCCATATATTTTACGCTGTTGCTGATAATATTATTGATGACCTTCTTCATCTGCTCCGGATCCGCTATGACAACCGTGTCAGGAGATACCATATTGGAATAATTCAGCTTGATTCCGCGCTGCTCCAGATCCAGTCCGACCTCTTCCACACAGTCACCAAAATAGTCGGCCACATTGATACGATGGAAATTGTACGGAATCCGGTTGTTGTCGATACCGGAATAGGTAGTCAGTTCGTTGATCAGACGATCCATATCAATTGCCTTGTTATAAATCGTCTTGATATATTTATCCATTTTCTCCGGTGTGTCCGCGACACCGTCCATGATACCCTCCACATAGCCCTTGATTGCTGTAATCGGGGTCTTCAGGTCATGAGAGATATTGCTGACGAGCTCCTTGTTCTGCTTCTCGTGCTGGATATTCTCTTCCGTAGACTCCTTCAGGCGCAGACGCATGTCTTCGTAATTCCGGTAGAGATCACCGATCTCTCCTTTGGCATCCGTCTCCAACACATAATCAAAGTTTCCCTCTTTGATCTTGCGCATCGCCACGTTCAACTCATTGATAGGTTCGAACACTCCCTTGTGGATCCACTGCGTCAGCATCATACTGGTGAAGATCAGGATCACGATAATGGCGATAAACATATCGACCAGCAGATGCCTGGAAATCAGGGCATTTACCTTTGTAATAATGAATACACTGCCCGGGGTTCCGTCCCGGAAAGTGAAATCGATCTGTTTGACATATTTTTCCAGTTCATTATAGAAGTATCCGCTGTCGTCCGACAGATTCTCTTCGCCGTAGGCCGGCAGCTTATCAAAGATATTCTGCGCTGCCTCCTCATTGCCCGCGTAGTAAAGCTCGTCACCTTTTCTTACAATAATATAGGTAGACTTTCTCGATACCTCCGCATTCACATGATCGAGATATTCCTTGTCCTCCAGCTTACTGCTGTCTTCCTTCGCCTGATCCGCCAGCACATAATAAGCCTGATCCGTGGTATTCGTGAATTCCCTGAAATTCTCCGACATCATGGAATAATCAATGTCTGTCAGACTCAATCCCTGCGAAAAATTCATCAGATAAATGGCAATCATCACAAACGCCATAATCGTCAAAAGCAGTGGCAATAGAATAATACTTAAAAATGTTACCCTTAATCTCGTCTTAAATTTCATAATTCTTCCCTCACTTACGCTAAGTATAGCATAAAAACCGGATTCCTGTGTATAAAGGAAGCGAGAATATCCTAAAAAATTTATAAAGTCTTGGAACTTACAAATTTTGTGTTGACATTATTTTAATTTCATGTATAATAGGCTTATAAGAAATCAGTAATCATTACTATTATTAAGAAAGGAGGAAATCATGGCACGAAAGCACAGCAGACAACGCGAAATGATCAAATCCTTTCTCATGGGACGTAAAGATCATCCCACAGCGGATGTGATCTATTCCAATCTGAAACAGCAGGATCCGAACTTAAGTCTCGGTACTGTCTACCGCAATCTGACACTTCTGTCAGACATAGGTGAAATCTTACGACTCCGTGTCGGAGACGGTGTGGATCATTTCGATGCGGACACTTCCGAACATTATCATTTCATCTGTACGGAATGCGGAAGCGTTATCGATCTGGATATGGATCGTATTGATTCTATTATGGAGACTGCCGGAGAGCGATTCGACGGCAAGATCCGGGGACATGTCACTTATTTCTACGGCACCTGTCCTGCCTGTACCAAGATTGCTACGAAGCCGGCACTTACCTGATTACAATGATAAAGTAAAAGCCGACTTCGTTCCATAAATGATGAGAGCCTTGCAAAGAAGGTTTCCCATCACATATATCGTGCTGATACAGCACACGCAAAAAGAGAAAAAACAAAATATTTCATCAGAGAAAAGGAGAAAAAATTATGGCTAAGTATGTATGTCAGGTATGTGGTTATGTTTATGAAGGAGATGCGGCTCCCGCAGAGTGCCCCATCTGTCACGCTCCCGCTTCCAAGTTCACGAAGCAGGCTGACGAGAAGGTATGGGCTGCAGAGCATGTAGTCGGCGTAGCACAGGGTGCTCCCGAAGATATCATTGCTGATCTGCGCGCCAACTTCCAGGGCGAGTGCTCTGAGGTAGGTATGTATCTTGCAATGGCAAGAGTTGCTCACAGAGAGGGCTATCCTGAGATCGGCCTGTACTGGGAGAAGGCAGCTTACGAAGAAGCTGAGCATGCTGCAAAATTCGCAGAGCTGTTAGGTGAAGTTGTTACCGATTCCACCAAGAAGAACCTGGAGATGAGAGTAGATGCCGAGAACGGTGCTACCGCAGGCAAGTTCGACCTCGCTAAAAGAGCAAAAGAGCTGAACCTCGACGCGATCCACGATACCGTACATGAGATGGCACGTGATGAGGCCAGACATGGTAAAGCTTTCGAAGGACTGCTCAAGAGATACTTTGGCTAAGCTACAAGCCATGCAGGGATAAAATAAAAAGTCACTGGGAGGACATTTATGTACTTCCAGTGACTTTTTATTTTAGATTTATACGGCGCCAGCCGTCCATCAGCAAGTCACGCAGTGACTGCGAATGGGTTGCATGGCGCCAGCCTTAGGAGCGCGCCGGTCCTTATACGGTTCCGGAGATCACTAACGTGCTGACACCGGGATTGATCCCCCACGCTCCCGTAACGGGATCCTGGGTGTAAGTCGCTGCGGGTACGGTAATACCTCCTGCAGTTCCGGTAAATAATCCGGTAGTCGTATCATACGTATAGTTTGTTCCCTCTGCCCATGCAGTTCCATTAAAATTCACAGTCAGATTCTCCAATACGGGATTAAAGGTATCCGTGATCACGACACCGGTAGCTGCATCTGCTGCCGTATTACCCAGATTCTGTATCAGGAACGTATACGTCAATGTTCCATTCTCTGTCACAGGTACGGGACTGACAGACTTTGTGATCGTAAGAAGCGGTCCGCTTGCCGCATTTACTGTCTCATTCACAGTAACAGGAGTGACTCCTGCCCCTGCAATCGTCGCCGTATTTGTAATGGAAGCCTCTGCTGCCAACGGTGCATAAGAGTTCACCTCAGCCTCATAGGTAAGTGTCACATTACCTCCCGCAGGCACGGTAATTCCCGTGATTGTCAGAGGAGGGCCTGCCGTTACAGCCGGTGTTGCCTGTAAAATTCCGTTTGCATAGTATTTTACGGTCCCCGGAATATACGTCAGAGGTGTCAGTTCTCTGGTATTAAACAAATACTCTCCCAGATTATCCGTTACTGTAATTCCATTAAATGCTGTAGTGCCTGAGTTCACAATGCTGATCACATACGTCACATTTTCATTCTGTCCGTAGGTATCCCGCACTGCTGTCTTGGTTGCTGACAATACCTCTGTGATCTCACCCACTGCTATATTGGAGTTTGTAATCTCATTTCCATAGCGAAGCTGTGCCTGATTTGTAAATCTAGCCATATATTTTCGTATCCTTTCATTGTATTTGGATTTACTATAATATATGACTGTTTTTGAGAAAGTTGACGGATTCTGTCACTGCATTTCTTGACTTTCCTCTTCCACCAGATCCTCCAGTGTATAATTGAATCCGGTCACCACGTTGGTGGCCACAACATACACTTTCATTTCAGAGGGAAATGTGACGTAATACTGGCTGGTCATGGAATTCAGATTACCGACGTTAATGATCACGCTGCGATCTGCAGTCTCGTACTGAATGGTACGCTCCGGATCTGCCAGTCCGTACTGCGACATATCCGTCACATTCTCAATCACCTGATCTGCCTTTAACGGTGCCACCTTCAAGATCATCGCCTTGATCCGGTCCTGGTTCAGGTTCAGGGAATGATCGTCCGCATAGTACCATGTTTCATCCTCTTTTTCAAAGGCATAGGTCTCTCCCTCATATACATAGCGGAAGCTGGTAATATCATCGGAGTTTACATCCAGCACCGTCTCCTGTGTATCCTCGGTGATGGAAGTCGCAGACGATGCATTTTTATTATACTGGCGGATGCCCAGGAATACTGCCGCCAGCACCACCAGTGCCAGCAGCATTCCGATCATCTGTCTTTGTTTCTTTTTCATATCTATAACTCACGCCTTTCACAATTATTTCTTCCGTCTGCCAAACCAGATCACGAATCCGGCGATCATACAGCCGACGGGAAGAATCACGGTAACCAGCAGTCCCAACAACAGAATCTGTGCGGAATCCACTACCAGATTAGATACCTCATAGCTTTTTACCGGAATGGATACCGAGGTCTCATGATCTGCCATT
Organism: uncultured Acetatifactor sp.; assembly: GCA_934394665.1. Lineage (GTDB taxonomy): Bacteria > Bacillota > Clostridia > Lachnospirales > Lachnospiraceae > Acetatifactor. The sequence continues at coordinate 17,287 of CAKRRS010000052.1, forward strand.
CCACTGAACGTATTGGTGAACAGGGTCAGGTTCGCACCGCTGACAACAGAATTTGCATCATCCGTGAACAGCTGCTCGCAACCGTACACGACCAGTGTAGCATCCCCATTATCCAAAGTCTTTACTGCCTCAACACCTAATGCGAAGGGACCATTCACATCATTTTCACCCTGTGAAAAATCCTGTGTATTGTTGACATCCTGTTTTGCAAAAGAGCTGTCGGAGGTGCTCAGGAACACATCATAGGTAATATCGCCGGTAACTGTCTCGCTAGTACTTACTTCCTCCGGAACGATGATGCCCTGAGAATACGGCAGGAACAGATATTTTCCGTAAGTGCCGGAGGTATAACTGTCAGAGCTCTGTGTCGGCAGGATATAATACGGACTTCTGTAGTAGCCGTTGGAATCATTCTCCACTACCAGTCCTTTGGCAATGCTCAGATTCATGTAGCTTAAGATAGCATCTATATTGGGTGTCTCCTCATCGGTATAACCGGTTACCAGGATGACTTTTCCACCGTTGTTCAGATAGTCGATCACCTTATCCTTATCATCGGAAGAGAAATCGCTGGTGGCACCGTTAATGAACAGACAGGCCGCATCGTCAGGGATAGCATCCAGATCCATCAGATTCACGGTCTCATAATCCACATTTTCCTTGTTCAGTGCGGATGTAAAAGTGTTGCTTAAACTCAGTTCATTATGTCCTGTTGTCATATATACCTTGGGCATATCATCATTTAACACATAATCCAGCGCACTGGTGATCTGTCCTTCGCCATCATAACCGGTGGTCGTGGTGTTATAACTGTACGTCGAATAGTCAAAATCATAAGAAGACTCATACACATCGTTGTAATCAATGACCTTGCTGCGCTTGTCACTGACCACGATCAGGCTGTTGGTGCTGATATTGCCGGTGGTGTACTGGGTATAGAACATCGGGTTAACGGTGGGATCCACATATTCCACGGTGATATGATCCGACAGATCATCGTATCTCTGCAAAGTCTGCCCCAGTGTGGTATCCTGATTGTCCTGATTTACCAACACATAGATTGTCACATCATCCTGCATATTTTTCACATAGTCGACGGTCTGATCTGTCAGGGAATACAGCTTCTGGCTGGTCATGTCGATAGCTGTCCAACCGGAAGGCATCTCGCCCATGATAATATTAACGACTACTACCAGCGCTACCGCTACGGCGATCATACCGGTACTGTAAGCACTGAAGCTTAAGTTCTTCACGGACATGCTGTAACGACGTTTCTGAATGGACTGTACCGTCAGGAACAGAACCAGCGCCGTAACGGATGCGTAATATACGATAGAAGATACATCCAGCGTGCCGTTTAACAGGTTGGAAAACGGTGTATAAAGGTCAAAGCAACGAAGCAGCTTTGTCAACAGATTGCCGGTACTGGAAATAATGGAGCAGATGGAATCCATCATATATCCCAGGAACAATACTAAAAAAGTAAGTACTGCTGCGATGACCTGGCTCTCTGTCACGGAAGATAGGAACAGACCGATGGCAATGGCGGTCATCCCGAAGAGGAAATATGCCAGGATCGACAGATAAGCCTCTCCCATGGGAACACTACCGTACTGCGCCATGATCAGCGGGTAAAAGCAGATGATCGCTACGGGAATGGCAAATATGGTCAACAGCGCCAGAAATTTTCCCATGACGATACCGCCTACGGACACCGGTGCCGTCAGGATCAGCTGATCCGTCTTGCTCCGCTTTTCTTCCGCCAGAATACGCATGGTCAGGATCGGCACGGTCAGCATGAATAGAAAGGTAACGCTGGATACCACATACGCAAAATAAGGATATCCGTTCATCAGGTTATAAACGCTGAAATACAGTCCCAGGAAAAACAGGGTGACTGCAATAAATAAAAATCCGATAAAGGAACGGAAATAGGATTT
>CAKRRS010000053.1 GCA_934394665.1 uncultured Acetatifactor sp.
AGCGATGTCAGCGTTTCTTATATACTGCCACGGCTACGGCGACTTTAGACCAATTACTTCACTAACTTTCAAGTTAAATACTTCTACGAGAAAATAATATCTTCCCTCTCCAATAAATATAAAATGCACAATATTTACTAACAATTACTTGTAATCATAACGAATATTTAGTAAAATACACATAAGGGGTTAAAAATCCAATATAAAGGCTTGGCAAAATACCCAAAATGCAGAATAAATGGAGGATGGGATATGAATATTTACACAACTGACAAGATTCGTAACGTAGTATTACTGGGCCATGGCGGCAGTGGCAAGACCAGCCTTGCAGAGGCGTTTGCTTATCTATCCGGCATCACTTCCCGTATGGGCAAAGTAGATGACGGCAATACCCTCAGTGATTACAGTAAAGAAGAACAAAAACGTCATTTTTCTATCAGCACCTCCGTGATTCCTATCGAATGGGAAGGGTATAAGATCAATATCATTGATACCCCGGGGTATTTTGATTTTGTAGGCGAGGTAGAGGAAGCAATCAGTGCAGCCGGTGCTGCCATTATCGTAGTCAACGGCAAGTCCGGTATCGAGGTGGGGACACAGAAAGCATGGGAACTGTGTGAAAAATATAAGCTGCCCCGTTTTATCTATGTCTCCAATATGGATGTGGATAATGCTTCTTTCCGTCAGGTTGTGGAGGATATGACCGCTCTGTATGGCAAGAAGATGGCGCCGTTCCATTTACCGATTCGTGAAAATGAAAAATTTGTCGGATATATCAACGTGATTACTGAGGCCGGTAACCGTTGGGAGGGAAAAGAAGTCATTCCCTGTGAAGTGCCGGATTATAGCCGGGCAAATCTGCAGATCTGCCGTGATACATTACTGGAAGCGGTAGCTGAGACCAGTGAAGAATTCATGGAGCGTTATTTCGGCGGAGAGACATTCTCAGAAGCGGAGATCCGTGCGGCACTTCGTACCAATGTATGCGATGGCAGTATTGTTCCCATGACGATGGGATCCAATCTTCTGTGTCAGGGCATGTATACCCTGTTGGATGATATCATCAAGTATATGCCGAGTCCGGAGAACAGAGAAGTTGCCGGTATTAACCTGAAGACGAACGAAATCTATCATGCGGATTATGATTTTGCAAAGGCAAAATCCGCATATATCTGGAAAACCATAGTGGATCCGTTCATCGGAAAATACTCTCTGATCAAGGTGAATTCCGGTGTCCTGAAGACGGATGATCTGTTATACAATGTAGACCGTGATATCGAAGAAAAAATCGGCAAGATTTATGTATTGCAGGGAAACAAACCCATTGAAGTAAGTGAATTACATGCCGGAGATATCGGAGCACTGGCAAAACTTACCGCAGCGCGGACGGGTAACAGCCTGTCTACGAAGACAACAACAATCAAATACGGTAAGTTCGATATTTCCACGCCGTATACTTATATGCGATATAAGCCGAAAAATAAGGCAGATGTGGATAAGATTTCACAGGCATTACAGAAGATGACGCATGAAGATCTGACGATTCGTGTCGTAAATGATGCGGAGAACCGTCAGACGTTACTGTACGGTATGGGCGATCAGCATCTGGATATTGTAGTAAGCAGGCTGTTGAATGAATATAAAGTAGAAATCGAATTATCAAAACCTAAGATTGCTTATAAGGAAACCATCAAAAAGCAGTCGGATGTAGAATATAAATACAAAAAGCAATCCGGCGGACACGGTCAGTATGGTCACGTTAAGATGCGCTTTTCGCCTTCTGGAGATTTGACGAAACCTTATGAATTTGCGACGGAAGTTGTAGGCGGAGCGGTACCGAAGAATTTCTTCCCTGCAGTGGAAAAAGGCATTCAGGAATCCGTAGGCAGAGGACCACTGGCAGCATATCCCGTGGTGGGCGTGAAAGCGGTATTGTATGATGGCTCTTATCACCCGGTAGATTCCTCGGAGATGGCATTTAAGACTGCAGCAATCCAGGCGTTCAAAAAGGGTGTGATGGAAGCGTGCCCGGTTCTCTTAGAGCCGATTATGTCATTGAAGGTTACGGTTCCTGATGCATATACCGGAGATATTATGGGAGACCTGAACAAGAGGCGTGGAAGAGTACTTGGCATGACGCCGACGAGCGGCGGTAAGCAGATCATTGAGGCGGATATTCCCATGAGCGGATTGTTCGGCTACTGCACGGATCTGCGTTCCATGACCGGCGGCAGAGGAGACTATTCTTATGAATTTGCCCGTTATGAGCAGACACCTTCGGATGTACAGGAAAAGGAAGTTGCAGCCAGAGCGGCAAAGGTTGCAGAGAACAATGCAGAAGACTAAGACGTATTGACAGAACATGGTCAAGTGCATTGCCGAATCTGTAAAAAGATGAATAGTAGACAGATAACACTTGAGACTGAGAGAATCCATAAAAAGAACCGGGAAACAAATTTCCCGGTTCTTTTTGGGCTTATACTGCAGTGAAACTATGAGTAACGCTGCATCAGTTTTAAGAGTAATGAGATCCATGCCAGCATATTTCATCACCTCGTATATTAGTATATGCGGAAAGCAAGCTGAAAATGCAAAGGCGTCGATTACGATATGACATTACATTTCCATACGGCATTGTATAAAATAAAAGAAAATTGTCGAAATGCCCGTGGATAGTCCCACAGTCCTTGACAGTATCAGTAAAACACGATAAAATAATCGGTAGTTTTTTAACGACTTGAGAACAAAAAAGATTTAAATAGAAAGCTTCTCATAGTTTAGGAGGAAATAATTATGGCAGTACCTTACAATCACAGAGAGGTAGAGAAAAAATGGCAGACAGTCTGGGATGACGAAAAAGCATTCAAGACTTCCGATGATTTCTCCAAGCCCAAATATTACGCACTGGTAGAGTTCCCTTATCCTTCGGGACAAGGATTACATGTAGGTCATCCGAGACCTTATACCGCACTGGATATCGTAGCACGTAAGCGCAGAATGCAGGGCTACAATGTACTGTATCCCATGGGCTGGGATGCTTTCGGTCTCCCTACCGAGAACTATGCGATCAAGAACCATATCCATCCGAAGATTGTAACCAAGAATAACGTGGCAAGATTCAAGAATCAGCTGCATTCTTTAGGTTATTCCTTTGACTGGGACAGAGAGATTAACACCACAGATCCCGAGTACTATCACTGGACCCAGTGGATCTTTTTAAAACTGTTCAAGGCAGGATTGGCTTACAAGACGGAGATGCCTATCAACTGGTGTACCTCCTGTAAAGTCGGACTGGCGAACGAAGAGGTAGTCAACGGTGTCTGTGAACGCTGCGGTTCCGAAGTCATCCGTAAGGTTAAGAGCCAGTGGATGTTGAAGATTACCGAATATGCCGACAAGCTGATTCAGGGGCTGGATACTGTAGATTATATCGAACGTGTCAAAGTCTCTCAGAAGAACTGGATCGGTAAATCCCAGGGTGCGGAAGTAGACTTTACCCTCACCGGCAAGGATGAGAAGCTTCGCATTTACACCACCAGACCGGATACTCTGTTCGGTGTTACTTACATGGTAGTATCTCCCGAGCATCCTGTATTGGATAAATATAAAGATGAGATCAAGAACTGGGATGATATCGTAGCATATCGTGAGATGGCTGCAAAGAAATCCGATTTTGAAAGAACCGAGCTTGCAAAGGACAAGACCGGTGTCTGCATCGACGGTCTGACAGCTACCAACCCGGTAAACGGCAGGGAGATTCCTGTCTGGGTATCCGATTACGTACTGATGACTTACGGTACCGGTGCCATCATGGCAGTTCCCGCACATGATGAGAGAGACTGGGAGTTCGCCAAGAAGTTCAACATGCCTATTATTGAAGTTGTTGCAGGAAGCCCCGTCAGCGTGGAAGAAGCTGTATATACCGATGTGGCTGACGGTACACTGGTCAACTCTGATTTCCTGAATGGTCTGTCTGTGGCAGAAGCCAAAGAGAAGATCATGAACTATCTGGAAGAGAAGGGTATCGGTAACCGCAAGACCAACTACAAGCTGAGAGACTGGGTATTCTCCAGACAGCGTTATTGGGGAGAACCTATTCCTATCGTACACTGCGATAAGTGCGGCTATGTGCCTATTGATGAGAGCGAGCTTCCTCTGCAGTTACCCGATGTAGAGAGCTATATGCCTACCGACAACGGTGAGTCCCCTCTGGCAGCCATGACGGACTGGGTAAATACCACTTGTCCCTGCTGTGGCGGTCCGGCCAAGAGAGAGACAGATACCATGCCTCAGTGGGCAGGTTCTTCCTGGTATTATCTGCGTTATACCGATCCTCACAATGACAAGGCACTGGCAAGTCCTGAAGCATTGAAGTACTGGCTGCCGGTTGACTGGTACAACGGCGGTATGGAGCATACCACACTGCATCTTTTGTATTCCCGTTTCTGGCATAAGTTCCTGTATGATCAGGGTGTCGTACCTACTCCCGAACCTTACCAGAAGAGAACCAGCCATGGTATGATCCTCGGATCTAACGGCGAGAAGATGTCCAAGTCCCGCGGAAACGTAGTAAACCCGGATGATATCGTACAGGATTACGGTGCAGATACCTTACGTACCTACGAAATGTTCATCGGTGCGTTTGATCTGAGCGCTTCCTGGAGTGAGGAAGGCGTAAAGGGATGTCGCAGATTCCTCGAGAGAGTATGGAAACTGCAGGATATCCTGAATGATGAAGAAGGCTACAGCGCAGACTTAGAGACCAAGATGCATCAGACCATCAAGAAGGTCAGCAGCGACTTCGAGAACCTGAAGTATAACACCGCGATTGCAGCTATGATGTCCCTGATCAATGAGTTCTACAAGAAGAATTCTATTACCAGAGGCGAATACAAGACACTGCTTACACTGTTGAACCCTGTAGCTCCTCACATTACCGAGGAACTGTGGCAGACCGCCGGATTCGAAGGCAGACTGTATCAGGCAAAATGGCCCGAGTTCGAGGAAGAGAAGACGGTAGAGAGTGTAGTAGAGATCGGCGTACAGGTGAACGGCAAGATGCGTGCGACCATCAAGGTTGCCAAGGATGAGAGCAAAGAAAACGTCATCGCCATGGCAAAAGAAGCACTGGGTGACAAACTCACCGGCAACATTGTAAAAGAAATCTATGTTCCCGGCAGAATCGTTAATATCGTAGCAAAATAATGATTGTATCATTGACAACTCTCGGCAGGAATCAAGCCTGTCGGGAGTTGTTTGCTTGTGATTTGCTTTTCTTTAAAATGTTTTCGATTTGCTTAAGTTCACTTTCCGTGCTGTGTTTTTTGATGGCGGTGATGGCCGCCTGCATTTCCTGTGGCGTAAAGGTCAGATGTTCCTGTTTTGCCTTACGCATGGCAGGCATAAGCAATGCCATCATTTCTTTCTGGCTTTTCCCGTGCCCCTGCGAAAATAAGTGGGAGAGAAATGCAAGCTTTTGCGGAGAGATGTCCTTTACCAGATCATCCTGCATCCATTGCGGCGTTTGCGTCGGTTCCTGATTCATTCTGTTGACCTCCTGATTCTGTGTTTGAAAAAAGTCCGGACAGCATTGACAAATCCATGCCTGAAAGGTCTGAAAACCCATCCGGAAATAATTCCTGCATGGATTGCACCATTTCCATCATTTCCTGAAAATGATTCATGTTTTCTAACGTTTGGCTGATCTGTCTTATTGCATCTTTTTGCGTTTCTGTACAGAGCGGCATGAGATCCGTGCATAGCTCCCCTGCCGGATTTGCAGATTCCAAAGCCTCTGACGGAAGATGCAGAGAAGTCTCCGGGTGCCTGTGGAAGAGGGAGAGCGTATATTGCAATTCTGACAGCTTTATGTAGACAGCAAGTCCCTTTAACAGATGCGGATCCAGGTAATATGCCAGTATTTTCAGAATCTGAATGCGGTTGTTGGTAAACAAGGTATCAAAAGCCTGCGCTTTATCGATTCTGTTATCCTCCATGGGAACTTACCTTCCTGCAAATGTGTTCATAGTATCTTATGTGCTGAGTGGCAGGCTTATGATGATCAGGACCGGGGTATGAAAAAAACATACCCCGGTGGGATCATTTTTAGATAATACCTTCCGGATTCAGAGACAGATCCATCCGGAGAAATTCAAAAAGCGGAAACTAGCAACCGCAATTTCCACAACCGTTGCCACATCCGTTACCACAGCCATTGCCACAGAAGCAGGACAGAAGCAGGATCCAGATCAGCCATTCACAGCAGTCGTTTCCGCCGCAGCCGTTGTTATTGCCAGGCAGTCCGCAGCCGTTGTTGCCGCAACCGTTACCGCAGCCACCGCCGCAGAACAGTAACAGGATAATCCAGATACAACTGTTGCCGAAGATGCCGTTACCACAGCCGTTATTGTTGCTGCAGGAGTTGTTGCAGCCACAGTTTGTAGCAGTTAAGTCACTCATTTTTAGTGCCTCCACATTTTATTTATGCTCTATTGTATGCGGGGGAGCCTGTCAATGTTTCCGGAAAAGACTTGCAATAATTTACGGATATAGTAAAATAAAATTATCTATGTGGAAATGTCATAGAGCAGGAAATGAGATACAAAATATTAAGGATAGATGAATGGCACAGAAGATATATGTAGTAGAAGGGCGGCAGTTTCGCACGGAGGCGGATTATCAGAACGCTCTGAAGGATCAGAAGGTAATTGAGAATCTTCGGGAACAGACGAAAAAGATGAGTCTGACAGACCGGAAGAAATTACTGGAAGTGATCCGCAGCGGAAAATGTAGGTTCCATAGTATTCTGGGACAGGATTATATGGAAGAACTGGCAGAAGAGATCCGCAGGCAGGAAGGGTCGGGATCGGACAAAACCACCGGAAAAAGCAAGCCGGATGCTACGCTCACACCCGAGAGACAGAAAGCTCTGAAAAAGGAAAAGGAATCTCCAAAGAGAAATGAAGCTGCCAGGAAAAAAGCTTCTGCAACAGAGAAAGCAAAAAAGAGAACAACAGTAAAAAAGAAGGCACCGTCAAAGAAAAGCAATAAAAAAACAGAGTTTGACGAAGCGCAACTGGATAAAATCGTAAAAGAAGAACTGAAAAAGCAGGAAAAACGAAGAAAACTTCTGGTAATCTGCTGCAGTATGGCTGCAGCCGTGTGTCTGGGATATTTCGGAATGTATTCCTGGTACAATTACCGTACAGAAGACGATTATAAGCAGCTGAGCGATTTGAAAGATAAGGAACCGACTGTAAGCGATGCCCCGGAAGCTCCCGTGATTCATTACACGACAGAAGAAGGACAGGCGACACCGCCTCCGGTACTGGATGAATATAAAAATTTATTAAATAAGAACAAAAGACTAATCGGATGGGTAAAAATTGACGATACTAATATAGATTACCCTGTAATGCAGACGACAGATAATGAATATTATCTGGATCATAATCTGAATCAGGAATATGACAAGAACGGCTCCATTTTTATGGACAAGGACTGTGATGTGCTGAAACCCAGCACAAATCTTATCCTGTACGGTCATCATATGAAGAGTGGTCAGATGTTTGGAGGCTTGTCTCTATACAGTGATCAAAACTATTATGAGAAACACCCTTACATACAATTTGACACCATTTATGAAAAAGGCCTGTATGAGATCATGTATGTATTCCGTTCCAGGGTATACAGTGAAGATGAAATCGTTTTCAAATATTATCAGTTTATAGACGCCCAGAGCGAGCAGGAATTTGACTCTTATATGAATGACATGGAGGGGATGTCATTATATGACACAGGAGTCACGGCCTCGTTCGGTGACCGGCTGCTGACGCTGTCCACCTGTGATTATCAGGAGAAAAACGGCAGATTCGTAGTGGTTGCCAAAAAAGTGACGACAAAGGAGTAAAAGATGACTAAGGGTAAAAAGAAGACTAACAGAAGATTAAAAAAGACAGTAAGGAAGACCCTGGGAACATTATTTTTGATCTCAGCAATCGTAGTGGCTGCGATCCCTACGGAAGGACTGCGTGCGGCAGATGACACAGCAACACAGGCGGCAGCGCATACACATGCTACTACACATACACCGAATAGCGGAAGTTATACATATAAAGTATCACTTGCTAAGGACAGTACGGAGAAAGGGAAGAAGGTTTCACCGACCAGCACTGTTCCTACAATGGCTGACTTGATTCCGGAGATTAAGGATACCGATAATATTTATACAACCGGAACAAATGCTGACGGAAGTAATTATCAGTTTGCTTATGTACTTTATAAAAATGTATGGTCTGCGGTGATTTTGGGATATAACAAGGAAAACAACCTTCCCAATAATACACTTACCATTCCGGATACCGTCAGTGCGTATATACAGCCGACCCGTAACCTCGGTACGGTAAACGGTTATGTGGCTGCCAGCCAGACAGGTGAGCCGTTGTATTATGAAGCATTTACAGAACATACACGTCAGGTGGATGATCCGGATAAGCCGATTCTTGATACAGACGGTCATCCAACCGGTAAATTTGAGAAAAAAGATGAAGTATATTATACCGGAGAGATGCTTCCTTGTTATTATACAGATAATACCTGGAAAGAGTATTCTTTGGAAGATTTCTTTTATTATGATGGAACAGGCAATTATACAAGTACTAAGGCGGAAGACGATTCTGATAGCGGCAAAATGAAGACTTATGACGGTTATCACAGAACTGGAACGGATACACAGCATCAGTGGATTAAGAACGCAGAAGTAAAGTATATTGGTAATCAATATCTTGATTCTACATATGACGATGACAGCCATACCTATCTTTGGAAAGTAAAAGGATATATTACAAATCCAGATCAGGGTATTTTCTCCGGTGCAGGTAATATTCGTACCTTGAATATCGGATCTAGCCTGATTGGTGTTGGAAATTATGCGTTCTATAATTGCGGAAGTCTGGAGTCTATTTCCTTTGGTAACGGACTTACCGTAATCGGCAACTCTGCATTTTATGGCTGCGGTAGTCTGACAAACATCAGTGTTCCGGATGCATCGAATCTTGAACAGATCGGAGATCATGCATTTTATAAATGTACGAAACTGACAGATGTCATTATTCCTATTTCTGTGCAGTATATTGGAGATTATGCTTTTGCAGAGTGCCAATTCTTAAGTAACGTAGAATTATGTAATTCTGATCCGGCAGACGGCCCCAGTGCAAGCCATTTGGCTGAAATTGGTTGGAATGTATTTGAAAATTGTGAGACGCTTTCTGAGATTACATTCCCCGATAATTATTCTGAGACATTGGATATCTCTGTATTTAAAGGATGTAAGAGTTTAAGGCGGATTACGGTCCGTAACAAAAATCAGTCTTTTGTTGAAAAAACAGATGGCAATGTATATTGTTTCCAGTGCTTTAAGGATATGCTGGCGGGTGAACCGGTAAATGGTACCTTCTATTTTGAAGGAAGACCGGATTCCTCCATTCATGACTTTACGCAGGCTAATTGTTTTGCATTTAGCTATATGGAGTATGATTCGAAACAGAAACAATATGTAAGCCAGAACAAATATGAACTGACGGTGCAGGATCCTGATAATCCGAGTGACAACAACGCGCGTTCCACCTATGTAGTGGATTCGTCGAATACCCTGATATCCAGTACGATTGGAACGAATGTATCCACTTTGGATATTCCGGCACAGATCGGTCCTTATCATATTTACAATATCGGTGCCAATGTATTTGCCAATAAATGTTCTTTGAAAATGATTACAATTCCTGCTACAGTACAGTCAATTTCAGATGGCGCATTCAAGGGATGTCATAATCTGGAGTATGTCGTATTTGATTCAGATACGGTATCCATAGGTACCGATGCATTTAAAACGCAGGATTTTGCAAACAGTGCAACACATACTTGTGGTGGAGATGTAAAAAATGATTCTTCAGACAATTCACCTGCAGTGAAATTGAAGTTTGTAGGTAATATCTCTTCTACATCAACACCATACCTGTATGCCATGAATCCTAACAGTAATTACAATAACGGTAGTCAGGCGGTAAGTTATATTGAATATCGAAGCGGCTGGCCTACCAATATTACAGTGCAGTACAACAAGGAAAAAGCTGTCAGTGAACTGATTGATTTTCCTGCATATTCGGAGTTGCCAAATTATGAAAATAAAACAAATTACCCTTATCTGACGGATGCACAGAGACAGGCAGCCAAGGATGCCCTCACCAACGATGAACAACAAAAACCACAGACAGAAGACCAGCAGAATTTCATTAATTCTGCACTGAATATTGTGATTCCGGATGGAGTACAGGCAATTAAAGATGGATTGTATGTAGAGAAAGAAGGAAAGGATACAAGTAAAGAAAAAACAGTAACAATTAATGGGCTTGATGCCATTGAAGAAAAGGATTTCCAGGGTGCGAAAAGACTGAAATCTATTTCGATATTAGGAAATACAGCTTCCATTGCAAAAGAGGCATTTAAGGGTTGTACCGGATTAGAGGTAGTGAATATTACAGGAAACGTGACCTCTATAGGCGATTATGCATTTGACGGTTGTACGAGTCTGGGAAGCACAGAAGATTCTAAAGTGATTTTATCCGGCACGATTAGCAGTTTGGGAAGAATTCCGTTCAAAAACTGTAAAGAACTGCAGACGGTTACTTTTCTCGGAAATGATTATTACAGCTGTGATAACAGTATTATTTATGGTATGAGCAATGGTGCAAAAGCGAGCATTGTAGAATGCCTGGAAGGCAGAACCAAGAACGGCAGCGGAAGATTTGTAAAGGCTTCCGAGACCGTGGGTGTGACAAAACTTGAACCTGAAGCATTTCGATACGGAGATGCTCTTAGTGAAATTGATTTGTCGGATACAATGATCACAGAAGTGCCGGAATATGCTTTCGCAGATACGCCAAAGCTTCGTACCGTGAAATTGCCTGCGACAACTGTCAAACTGAATAATAATGTGTTTGACCATAGTGAAATGGAGCGCCTGGAGGCAGGAAGTGCACTGAATTTGATTGATTTGAATGCCTTTGCAAATTTGGGAAAAGACGGAAATAAGGATCATTCAGAGGTTACGATTTGTGCTCCGGAAGGAAGTTTTTTATATCAGTATGCAGATTATAATCATTTTGCAATAGATACTGTTCCGCAGGTAAATTACTATACGGTTAAATTCCGTGATTGGAATGAAGAATTAGGCAAAAATGTAGATGTGGGTGATCCACAAACGGTAAAAGAAGGAGAGGATGCTGTCCCTCCGACACCTGCCGGAAGAACCGGATATACATTCAAAGGATGGGATCCGGAGTGTACGGAGATTTCTGGAGATGTAACATGTACAGCGGTATATGAACTGATTGATCCTGATGCAGAAAAACTGACAGTTACTTTTGTCGATTATGAGGACAAAGTTGTAAAAACGATCTTGGTTGAGAAAGGCGGCAGCATCGCAGATACGGATTTGCCGAATTCCGACTTATTATCCAGAGAGGGCTATACATTTATCGGTTGGGACAGAACACTTTCAAATATTCAGGAATCCTTTACTACAAAAGCGGTTTATAAAGCAATTGCTGAGGATGAAATTGTAGTCAGATATATCAACAGTGTAACAAAGGAAGTCTTTTACCAGACTACAATTAAAAAAGGAACTGTGGCTCCTAATATTCAGACACCTACCGTCAGCGGCTATACGTTCAAAGAATGGCTGCCGGATATTGCAACCGCAATCACGGAAAATACCGATTTCTATGCTGTTTATGAAGCGGCAAGTACAAACGGAAGCAGTAGTCCCAGTCCGGGAAGCAGTAACAGTCCGAATCCGGGAAGCAGTACAAGCCCCGGAAACAATAATAACGGAACGACTGCCAAGATGTATACGCTGACAGTTAAGAACGGTTCCGGATCCGGAAGCTATGTGGCAGGTTCCCAGCCGATCATCGTTGCCAACGATCCTGCTGCCAACCAGCAGTTCAGCACATGGTCCATCGATCCTGCAAATACGACGATTGCCAGCAAGGTATTATCCGCAACTGTAATTACGATGCCGTCGTCAAATGTTACGGTAACGGCGAACTATACGGCCAAATCCGGTGCTAACAGAACCAGTACTTCCACAGGAAGCGGTAATTCCACGAATTCCAATTCCAACAGAAGACCCGGCAGCACGACGACAGGAACCGTATCCGGCGGCAGAACGACGGTTGTCATTGACAAGAACGGTTTGTCCAATACCGGTGTGGTATCTGCGACAGTGAACGGATCTTCCGATAACTTTGTCATCAAGATTACGGAGAGTGCAGCGGCATCAGAAGAAGTAGTAAAAGCTCTGATGGCAGAGTATGGCAGTGATATCAGTGCCATTAAGTATTTCCCGATGGATATCAGTCTCTATGATTCCACCGGTAATAACAAGATTACAGATACCACAGGTTTATCCATCAGCATTACACTGCCTCTGCCGGATTCCCTGATTACTTATGCAGGTAATAACAAGGTAGCCGGCGTAGTGAACAGTAAGCTGGATAAGCTGTCACCGAAGTTCTCTACGATCTCAGGAGTATCCTGTGTGACATTTACAGCGGAGCATTTTTCACCGTATGTGATCTATGTGGATACCAATAACCTGACGGCAGGAACAATCGCAGACAGCACCCCTAAGACGGGAGACGGAATCCACCCGAAGTGGTTCTTGTCCATAGGACTTGCGTGCATCTCGGTGGTACTCTTCATGAAGAAGGACAAGAAGACTCTGAAGAAGGCAAGAGCCTGAGAAAAATAAAGGATGGGAAGGTTTATGAATCATAAAAAGTGGCTGGTCGTCATAGTTTTGGTGGCTACCGCATTGATCCTGACACATCTTCCTGTGTCAGAGGCAGATGCGGCAGCGTCTGCCTCTGATTTTCAGGTGCAGGGGACTACCCTGGAAAAATACAGAGGGAGTGAAGAACGCGTCACAATACCGGATACGGTGGAAGTCGTGGGAGAAAGTGCTTTTGAGAACAATCAGAAGGTACAGTTCGTAGTAATTCCCAAATCTGTGAAGCGTCTGGATGCGTATGTCTTTTGGGGCTGTAACAATCTGGAAGAGGTAGTACTCGGCAAGGGACTGACTGCTGTGGATGAGTTCTCTTTTGCCGGTTGCAGCGGTCTGCAGCAGATTACGATTCCGGAGAATGTACAGAGTATAGAATCACAGGCATTTGCCGGATGCACCAATCTGACAGACATCTATATACCGGCGACGGTAACCAGTATTGCGGAAGATGCTTTTTTGAACTGCGATCATGTCACAATCCATGCGGATGAGGGAACTGTGGCAGCGGAATTTGCCAAAAAACTAGAGGACACAAGGAACAAAGCACCTCTGGTAACGGCAACACCTGATACCACGCCTGCGGATAACACTACCGCAGATACCGTGACGACGCAGCCGTCACCTACGGAAATACCACAGACACCGGCACCTACGCCGGTTCCCGGAAATGTACTCGGCAGCACGATTGTTGTAGGAAATCATGCCATGGTAATGGTGCGGCCCGAAGCAGAGAGCGTTTTGGAGGGGACTACGGAACCGGAAAACGGAGCGGATGATAACAGTGAATTACAGGATATAACAGCAGAGACTGAGAACGGTGTGATCCCGGAATGGAGATATTACAGAGACCAGAGTATCGGAACTGTGAGCATACCGGATGGAACGACAGAGATCGGAAGGTTTGCATTTTCCAGAAGTACCGTGAATACACTTATCTTCCCGGAAGGCATTACAGCAATTGATTATGCGACGTTTTATCATTGTGATGATCTGCAGAATGTGGTATTGCCGGATACTGTGACGACAGTAGGCGCCAAAGCATTTACCCATACCGGCTGGGTGGACAATTTTATGCAAAACAGCACGGAAGATTTTCTGATCAGCGGCGGTGTACTGATAGCTTATAAGGGAAATCAGTCAGAAGTATCGATTCCCGATGGTGTCCGGGTGATTGCGGAGGAAGCGTTCAGGGAACATACCGAGATTACAACCGTACATTTACCTGCAAGCTTAGTAAATATCGGCGACAGTGCATTTCCGGAAGGAATAGAGATCATAAAAGAATAAAGGTGCTTAAGGTACCGGCAAAGATGCTCCGGCATAAGATAAATTAAGTCTTATGCCGGAGTTCTGCATCCGGGGAAATGAGAGAGCAGTGCAGCGGGTAAGGAAGCAGGTACAGGTACCGGAGCAATATGAAGACAGAAATGCATACGCAGAGCCTGCAACAATTGCCGTTCTGGATACAGGGATTGCATATCATCCGGATCTGGCAGGACGCCTGTTTGCTTTTTCTGATTTTGTCTCCGGAAAAAAATTCCCCTATGATGATAACGGACATGGAACGCATGTGTGTGGGATTCTATGTGGCAGCGGAAAACTTTCCGGAGGAAAATTGTGTGGGATGTCACCGGGATCCGGACTTGTCGTGGGAAAAGTGTTGGACAAAAATGGGGAAGGGGACTGTGAGTTTCTGCTGAATGCCTTGCAATGGATTCTACAGATAAAAAACAGGTATGGTATTCGCATTGTAAATATTTCTGTCGGAATCGGCAATCTACAGGAAGCTTACAAAGAGCAAGTATTGAAAATGTGGATCGAAAAACTCTGGGATCATAATATTCTGGTCGTATGTGCGGCAGGCAATACGGGACCGCGTGACGGAAGTATTTCCGATATGGCAAACAGCAGAAAAGTACTGACGGTAGGATGCCATGACGGAAGATATTGCAAAAATGATCCGGAACGCTGTGAGACCTATTCCGGCAGAGGGAAAAAGTATGACATCATCAGAAAACCGGATATTGTCGCACCGGGTACCAGAATCTTGTCCTGCAATGCATTCTGGCAATATCGAAACGGCAGAGTATGCAGACCGTATGTTGCCAAAAGCGGCACATCCATGGCTACTCCTGTGGTATCCGGGGCGGCAGCACTTGCCATGGCGAAATATCCCGGAATCTCAAACGAAGAATTTGTCCGATTATTGTCCCTGACAGCAACAGATCTGGGGGAAGCCTGGAATAAACAGGGATTTGGAATGCTGAATGTCAGGAGATTATTAGAAAACAAGTAAAAAGATAAATTCACTTGGTAAAATTGAAATCTTGATTAAAATAAGTCAATAAAATAAATGCTAAAGATATTGACACAAATAGTATGATTGTATACAATAATACGAGAATTGCAAAATGTATTTTTACTGCGCAGAGTAAAAATAAGAAAAATCTTGCAGCGTTCGAAAGTCAGGGAAGAGAGGTATACCAATGAGAGAAAGTGATGCATTTCAGAATCGTCCGGTCTCCATGAATCCGAAGAACAACCTTCTGGAGATTGAAGAGCATATGTACATACTGGATGATGTGGAGAAGCCGAATGTGTTCCGTAACATGTTCCCTTATTCCGAAATCCCCAAAATACCTTTTAATGATCGTATCGTGCCTCATAACATGCCGAAGGATATCTGGATCACAGATACTACCTTCAGAGACGGACAACAGTCCAGAGCACCCTATACCACAGAGCAGATCGTCAAAATTTATGATTATCTGCACGAACTGGGCGGTCCCAACGGAATGATCCGTGCCAGTGAATTTTTCCTGTATAGTAAAAAAGACAGAGATGCCGTATATAAATGTATGGAGAGGGGATATCAGTTTCCTGAGGTGACCAGCTGGATCCGTGCCAGCAAGGAAGATTTCAAACTGGTAAAAGAGATCGGAATGAAAGAGACCGGTATTCTGGTAAGTTGTTCCGATTATCATATTTTCCTGAAACTGAAAATGACCAGAAGACAGGCGATGGATCACTATTTAAGCGTCATCCGTGACTGTCTGGAAGAGGGTATCAGCCCCAGATGTCATCTGGAGGATATCACCAGAGCGGATATCTACGGTTATGTGGTGCCGTTTTGTCTGGAACTGATGAAGCTGATGAAAGAGTATCAGATTCCCATCAAGGTGCGTGCCTGTGATACCATGGGATACGGTGTCAACTATCCCGGTGCCGTTATTCCCCGAAGCGTGCAGGGTATTATCTATGCGATTCATACCCATGCCGGTGTGCCTCATGAACTGATCGAGTGGCACGGACATAATGATTTTTATAAAGCAGTATCCAATTCCACCACAGCATGGCTGTACGGTTGTTCCGGTGTCAACACTTCCCTGTTTGGTATCGGGGAACGTACCGGTAATACACCGCTGGAGGCTATGGTATTCGAGTATGCACAGCTGAAGGGTGATCTGAACGGTATGAATACCCGTGTGATTACTGAACTGGCTGAGTACTATGAGAAGGAGATCGGTTATCAGATCCCTCCCAGAACACCGTTTGTCGGCAAAAACTTCAATGTGACCAGAGCCGGTATTCATGCAGACGGACTTTTGAAAAACGAGGAGATTTACAATATTTTCGATACGGAGAAATTCCTGAATCGTCCGGTATTGTGCGCAATCTCCAACACATCCGGTCTGGCAGGTATTGCACACTGGCTGAACACCTATTACAAGTTAAAGGGAGACAAGCAGGTACAGAAGAATTCTGAGCTGGTAGCTGAGATCAAAAAATGGGTCGATGCGGAATATGCCGGCGGACGTGTTACGGTACTTACCGATGAAGAGATCGTTGCATGTGTGAACCGTGTCTGCAAGGAGAAAAATCTGACCATCGGCGAGTAGAATGATGTAGAGATAGAGCTATTTATTGGTGACGACGTTTTCGTTGTCCGGAAATGAGGAAGATAGTGAGTAAGTATGATGTAAAGCAGGAAGTAACGGATAAGTTCTCCCTGCGGGGAAGGGTATTTCACAAGCTGAGAGAGGATATCTTAAGCGGTAAATATCAGGAACATGAAGAATTGAAAGAGGTTGCCATCGGTGAGGAGATGGGAGTCAGCAGAACCCCGGTCAGAGAAGCCTTTCGACAGCTGGAACTGGAGGGCTTGATTCAGATCATCCCGAATAAGGGGGCTTATGTCACCGGTATCACGCAGAAGGACGTGAAAGACATTTATATGATCCGTTCTCTGTTGGAAGGCCTGTGTGCACGCTGGGCTACGGAACACATCACAAAAGAGCAGATGGAAGAGATGGAAGAGAATGTTTATCTGTCCAAGTTCCATGCGCAAAAAGGGCACTTAGAGCAGCTTGCCGAATTAGACAACCGTTTTCATGATATTTTGTATGAAGCCTGTGACAGTAAGATGCTGGAACATCAGCTGAAAGACTTCCATCAATATGTGCTTCGCGTCCGCAAAAAGACATTGTCCAGTGCCAATCGTGGACCGAAATCCAACGAAGAACACGAGAAGATCATGGAGGCCATCAAGGCCGGCAATGCGGATCTTGCGGAGCAGCTGGCTCATCAGCATATGATCAATGCCTATGAAAATATGGTGAAAAACGGCCTGAATGAGGCTTATGCGCAGCCGGAAGAATAAAATCTGAATAAAATAGGTATCGGAAAGGAAATCATTATGGAAAAGATCAAAATGACAACCCCTCTTGTAGAGATGGACGGAGACGAAATGACCAGAATCCTCTGGCAGATGATTAAGGACGAATTGCTGCTTCCTTATATTGATCTGAAGACAGAGTACTATGATCTGGGACTGGAACATCGTAACGAAACCAACGATCAGGTGACGGTGGATTCTGCCAACGCAACACTGAAATACGGCGTGGCAGTAAAATGCGCGACCATTACGCCGAATGCTGCCCGAATGACAGAATATCATCTGAAGGAAATGTGGAAGAGCCCGAACGGAACCATTCGTGCGATTCTGGACGGTACGGTATTCCGTGCGCCTATCCTGGTCAAAGGCATTGTTCCTTATGTAAAGAACTGGACAAAGCCTATCACGATTGCCAGACATGCTTACGGTGATGTTTACAAAAATACAGAGATCAAAGTACCCGGACCCGGCAAGGCAGAACTGGTATATACCGCAGCAGACGGTACGGAGACCCGTGAGCTGATTCATAATTTCGACGGAGCAGGTATTATCCAGGGTATCCACAATACCAATAAATCCATCGAGAGCTTTGCAAGAGCATGCTTCAGCTATGCCGTAGATACGAAGCAGGATCTGTGGTTCTCCACCAAGGATACCATCTCTAAAAAATATGATCATACCTTTAAGGATATTTTCCAGGAGATCTATGATAACGAGTATAAGGCAAAATTCGAAGAGCTTGGAATTGAATATTTCTATACGCTGATCGATGATGCCGTAGCACGTGTGATTCGTTCCAACGGAGGATTTATCTGGGCATGCAAGAACTACGACGGTGATGTGATGTCCGACATGGTAGCTACCGCATACGGAGATCTGTCCATGATGACTTCCGTTCTGGTATCTCCCAGCGGTGTCTATGAGTATGAAGCTGCGCACGGAACCGTACAGCGTCACTATTACAAGCACCTGAAGGGAGAGGAGACCTCTACTAACTCCATCGCAACCATCTTTGCATGGACCGGAGCCCTCAGAAAACGTGGCGAACTGGATCAGATTCCTGAACTGTGTACTTTTGCCGACAAGCTTGAGAGGGCCTGCATCAAGACCATCGAGGATGGTAAAATGACCAAGAGCTTATCTCTGATTTCCACCTGCGAGAATCCTGTGATCCTCAACAGCCTGGACTTTATCAAGGCAATCAGAGAGACTTTGGATAGCTTGATGAAACTTGAAAGTTAGTTGGTTGGCAAACGAATTGGCTAACCTGTCGCCGTAGCCCCGATTGCATATAAGAAACACTGACATCGCGGTGTGCTTTAGCACACTTTGTTCGGAAACAGACGTAGCGGTACGTAAGCGAGGAAAGTACCCTCGCTAAGTACCGACGTCTGTTTACGGTCAGCTTATTCTTATATGCAACCGGGGCTACTGGGTTACTGAAAACTTTAG
>CAKRRS010000054.1 GCA_934394665.1 uncultured Acetatifactor sp.
ATAAAGTGACAAAAGAAGTATTCTGTACCCCGGTGTGTCATGAGGAGAGGGTATAGCGAGACAAAAGAAGCATTCTATACCCTGGTGTGTTGTAAGGAGAGGGTATAGGGAGACAAAGTAAGCATTCAATACCCCAGTGTAGCGTGAGGAGAGGGTATAGGGAGACAAAGTAAGTATTTTATACCCTGCGAGATTACAAAGAGAGGGTATGAATGGACAAGAAAGTCCTCTATACCCTGAGGCGCGGGGCGATAAAGAACTAAAAGAAACTTGGAGATTTGTTGGACGAAACAATAAGGGGAAGGAGTATTATGTTTGCAAATTATTTTGACATACAAAATCGTATTAGACACATAGAGGAAGAATTACAATACCTAGAAAACAAGGAAAAAGGGTTGCCGCAAGGAGATTTGATATGTGCAAAGAATGCAGGAAGATATAAATGGTATTTTCATGACCAAAATATCACTACATATTTACCCAAGAAAGAAGTTGATCTGGCAAAGAAATTAACTTTGAAAAAATATTATCGGATTCGGAAAGAAGAATTACAAAGAGAATTAGCTGCTTGTCAGATATATGTGCAAAAGGCAGACAGCAAACCGGATTTGTTAGAAAAAATGTTGGATAATGTAGAATACAGTCGACTTTTGGGAGGACGGAGACTCTCGATAAAGAGAGACTTGGAAGATTGGATAAATGAAAAATATGAGAAAAACAGGAGCTATCCTGAAAATCTGATTGTAAAAGGGACGCAGGGGAAATATCTACGTTCAAAATCAGAGGCAATCATAGACAGAATTTTGTATACTAATGGAATTCCATTTCGATATGAAGATCAATTAATTCTTGAAAATGCGATTTTACATCCGGACTTCACAATCAGACATCCTAAGACAGGACAGTATTTCTACTGGGAGCATTTCGGACTCATGGACAACCCGGATTATGTGACGAAAGCCTGCCAGAAAATAAAGACATATTGTGATAATGGAATTGTTCCAACGATAAACTTGATATTGACTTATGAGACAAAAGACCATCCGTTGTCCATTGATCAGGTTGAAAAAATTGTAAGAGAATATTTTTGAAAATATGGGATGCTATGGTTATATTTCTGCTACTCTTATGTTACAATTTAGAAAATTACGCATATAAGCAGAGGAGGAATTCAGACAGAATGAAACATTTGATCATTGTGAAGTTTAAAGAAAACGTATGGAATAAAGAGGATGCGGAGAGTAGAAAAATGCTTGCGGATATTCGGGAGATTTTCGACTGCACGAAACAGATTGAGGGTGTTCATGCCGTGAAGATTTATGAAAATGTGACACCCAGACCGAACCGCCATGATCTGATGATTGAGATGGAGATGGAACCGGAAGCATTGCCTGTATATGATGCTTCAGCACCGCATCGGGAATGGAAGGCAAAATACGGCGACCTCATTCAAACGAAGACGATATTTGATTATGAATAATATCCTGATGTTATAATTCGGTTTGAATGGAAGGAAGCGATGATATGCGCAAGCCTGAAGAGAAAAAGCAGATAGGAAATTCAAGAAGAAAAGTAACAAGGAAATGTTAGGAAAACAATAGGGGGATATCAACATGGAGGATATTTGCATCAAAGAAGCTCGCCCTGAAGACGCAGCGCAGCTGATCGCATTTCTTCAAAAGGTAGGCGGAGAAACGGATAATCTGTCTTTTGGAAAAGAAGGATTGCCGATCACGGTAGAGAGCGAGGAGGCATTTCTTCGGAATGTAATAAGTGATGAGCATTCCGTGTACTATCTGGCATGGAAAGATGGAGAAATCGTCGGAGATGCCAGCTTGAATGGCTTCCCGAGACGGATGAGCCACCGGGCGGAATTCGGAGTCTCAGTGGCAAAGTCTGAATGGGGCAGAGGCATCGGAAGTGCATTGCTGCAGAAAATCATAGAGTATGCCAAAACGCATGGGGTAGAAATGATCAGCCTGGAAGTTCGGAGTGATAATAAGCGAGCAATTCATGTCTATGAAAAATTTGGTTTTCGCAAGATTGGAACCTCACCGGCGTATTTTAAGATTGACGGAGAATATTTTGATTTTGACCTGATGGTACTGGATCTCAGATCGGATGGAAACATATGAAAATACAAAGGAGACACAAATCATGGAATTATTTGATGTCGTGGATGAACACGGAACACCCACAGGAGAAATCATAGAACGCACCGAGGCGCATGAAAAAGGTATTCGCCACAGAACGGCGCATATCTGGGTCGCTAGAAAGCTGGACGGAAAAGTACAGCTTCTGTTACAGAAACGATCCGCGGAAAAAGACAGTTTTCCGGGAAGGTTCGATACATCTTCTGCCGGGCATATTCAGGCAGGAGATGAGCCAAAGGAATCCGCAATCAGGGAACTGCGGGAAGAACTGGGGATTGAGGCACAGGAATCGCAACTGCAATTCGCCGGATGCTTTCACATCAAATACGAAAAGGAATTTCATGGGAAAATGTTCCGGGATAATGAAGTATCCTTTGTCTATATGTATACGGAACCGGTGGATGTAAGTATCCTGACACTTCAGAAAGAAGAAGTGGAGTGCGTGGAATGGTTCGATATGGAGGAGCTTGACCGGGCACTGCAGCCGCCCAGAGATCACAAATTCTGTGTTCCGTCAGAGGGATTTCAAATCGCAAAAAAGTGGTGTGAATGTAATCTGTGAATACTGCTTCTCTTATTTATATATAGTCCTCAGGGATGGCAGGACAGCTTAACCGGGGAAAGAAATGATGTATGAAATGAGATAAGAAGAGAAGCGTGAAGCAAAATGGAGAGAAGCAAAGTGCTGTTGACAGGGGTGGAAAATATGGAAATAGAATACAGAAAACTGACTGAAGATGACTTGGATATATTTATTGAAATGAGGATCCATCAGCTGATAGAAGAAGGTGCAAAGGAAGATATTGATTTAAAACCGGCATTGCGTGATTACTATCACAGACACATGGCAGACGGTACATTTGTATCCTGGATCGCTGTAGATCATGGTAAGATTATCGGTACAAGCGGAATGTCATTTGTGGAAAAACCGCCGTATTTTGGATGCCCCAGTGGAAAGATGGGACTTTTATCCAGTATGTTTACGAACCCTGATTACAGAAGAATGGGAATCGCAAGAGAACTTTTGCACAGAGTGGTGGAAGAAGCCGGAAATTATGGCTGCGGAACCGTACAGATCACTGCTTCGGATATGGGAGTGAAATTATACACAGCGTACGGTTTTGTTCATAATAACAACTTTATGCAATACAAACTGTGAGACAGTAAGTGGAGAAGATTTTGTATCCCAAATATGTCTGTTACAACTATAAAAAGGAACTGCTCCTTTATGTGAGGGCAGTTCCTTTATTATAAGTCTACATATCGTATTTTACTTCCCGTTCATGGGTTGTAGTGTTTGCTAATGGGCAAGGCTCATGATATCACGATTCGCATCTTCGATGCTCTACGCTGCTTTGCAGCTATCGTGATCAAATCGCAGGTCGTCCATCACGCAGGCGTGTTGACTATCTTGCGCTCATTATTTTACAGTTACGGAAGTGATGTGAGGGTTCACACCTTCGTACCAGTACAGGAAACCTTCCATATCAACGGTGTCACCGATCTTCAGATTCTTCACTGCATTGTAAACATCGGTGGTGTTGTCGCACAGATAAGACTCAACGGTGAAGGTATAGGTCTGACCGTTCAGGGATACGTTGAAGTACAGGTCGTTGCCGTCTTCGCCGGAACCGTCCCAGTTGTACAGGAAAGCAACATCGTTGCCGTCAGCGTCCTGACCTGCAGCTTCTACGGTCATGCCGTTGAATGCTACGAACTGGTTCTGGTAGTTGATCAGATCATCGGTACCCAGCAGGTCGGTAACATCGGTAACGGGTGCGATATAGCTGCCGTCTTCGATTTCGAAGGTAGCGCCTTCAGCGATTTCCACTTCACCGGACCACTCGGTCTTATAACCGGTTACTTTGATCTTGGTACCGGGAACAAGCTTTGCGTAATCATCTTCGGAACATACTGCGTTGTAGATGAAGTAAGCACCATCCTGATCCTGGGTGTACAGGGTAGCTTTATCTTCCCACCAGGACTGCTTTGCCTGAACATAAGCTTCGATCACAACCTCAGAGTCAAGGTCAGCGGCAACATACTCATCGTAAGTCATAACGCCTTCAGACTTCTCATCGACAACTGCTTCGGTAGCAACAGCTTCTGTGGTAGCAGCAGCCTCGGTAGTAGCGGCAGCTTCTGTGGTGGCAGCAGCGGTAGAATCAGCTGCAACGTCTGCGTTGCTGTTTCCGCATGCAGCGAGAGACAGAACGAGAGACAGAGCCATGGTTAATGCAAGTGTCTTCTTTTTCATAATAATCCTCCATTCCAGCGCTTATGACAGCGCTATGGGTCTGTGCATTCACACAGACATCTCCTCAATTTATCCGGTGCCTGAGACACCGAACAGTTCCATTATACCCAAAATACAGGAGAAATCAATCTTTTTATGACAGGATGCAGGAATCCCAAGGCTAAAATCTTTTTGCAAGCGACTTGCAAGGGGATTTTCAACCTTGGGATCCGATAAAATGTGAATAATTATTTACTTCTTGCAAAGAAGTGTGTACGGCAAGTCTTCCTGTGAAAATCGAAAACATGCATGCAATGTAGTATAGCCGTCGGCACTAAATAAATGGATGCCGGAAAGATACCTTGGATGGTAAAAGGACGATAAAAGCGCATAGCGTGGAACAATCCGGTATCATAGAGGGTCATGAATTTCTCTTTCTATTCTTAATATAGTCGTGAAATACATACACCAGAATCAACACCCAGGTAACAGCCAGCACACCTAACAGGATCACAGAAGCCTTAGGCAGAGGACCCAGTTCCTTTTTCCCAAAGGAAGCATCACTTCCCTGACCGAGGCGGTACAGGCTTTCCACATCGCTGTAGAGCTTCTGCATATAGGTATCATCCACAGTCTCTTTTCGTCTGGTGGATTTCACCACGTTTTCAATCAGTTGTCCGGCGGCATCACGTAAGGATGCGGAGCCGTTGAAGACAGGAGTGACAAAGGTGCTGTCCACATGGTCGAGTAACAGTTTGGAGGCCGCAATCTTGACGGCATAGTGGGTGTTGTTGTCCTCACCGATGCGTGCCAGGTAATCCTGATATTCGGCGGAATTCTGCGCCTTGGAAGTTACGGGGACATACCCTTCGGTCTCGGAATATGCGATTTGTACATCATTGGTCAGCAGATACTGGGCAAAGAGCCATGATGCCAGCACTTCCTGAGAGTCCGATTTATTAAAGACGCAGACGGAAGGTCCCTGGGAGATCATTTCCGGATGCTCCGTGTCAAACTGTGGGATCATGCGTACAGCGGTCTCGAAAGGTACGAGAGAGTCCTCACTGATATCCGACAGGGGAGCGTCCGTACCCATCCAGGTGGCACCGGCGGTGGAGTCGATCGCGAAAATACATTGTCCGGCATTCAGGAAGTTCGCAGGATAGCCGGAGATCTTAAAGGTGGAAAAGGCACCGCTTTTTACATGACCGGCGATACCGTACAGCAGATCTGTGGTGGTATCGTTGAACAGTTCAATTGTACCGTCATCTTTGGAGTATCCCGCACCTTTCTGCTTCAACATCTGGATCATCATATTGTCGGTGGACTTATAGATAAACGGAATCAGCACGTTCTGACCGTTGACGACATAGGTACCGTCTGCATTCTGTGCCGTAGCAGCCTCGGAAACCTCCCAGATGAAATCCCAGGTCAGGACATCCGGCAGAGTATACCCCAAAGCTTCCACATAAGTCTCGTTCACATAGCAGGCCTCGGTAGACCGCATGTAAGGCACGGCGTAATGACTGCCACCGATGGCACATTCCTCCAGAAACTGCGGAATAATTTCTTCTCTTGTGGGACCGTCATAAGCAAGCTCACTGCCCCCCAGACCGTATTTTTCATCCGCAAACAGGTCATCTAACGGAACCACGGTATTTTGTCCGGTGAGGTAGGTCGCAATATGATCCGGATAAGTGATGCAGACATTCGGCGTCGTATTGGTGGAAATATTGGTGATTACGTCATTGTAGATCTTGCCGTAATCCGTATACAGGTTCAGATTAACAGTAATATTGGGATATAGAGCCTCAAAATCCGAGATGGCTTTTTTGTAAATATCCGTCTGGGTTTTGTTGGTATCATTTTTCGCCCAGAAGGTGATCTCGTAATTTCTTGAAGTATCGAATTCCTCCGGAACGATAAACTCCGGAAGCCCCTTGGAGCCGTGGCAGCCGGTCAGGGACAGAGACAGACAGCCCGTGGCAAAAATAAGTGCCAGCTTTTTGGAAAATCGACTCATCCTTTGGTACCTCCTCTGGCAACGCCTGCCATGACTTTTTTACGGAATACGAGGAACAATACGACCAGTGGAACGGAGATCACAACGACCGCCGCCATCATGGCGGGAATGTTCTCACGGCCGAAACCGTTCTCACGGATCTCCTGGATACCGTTGGATACCAGATAATAGTTTGGATCATCGGTGATCAGACGGGGCCATACATAAGAGTTCCAGCATTCGATGACCTTCAGGATCACGATGGTGATCAGGGTCGGTTTACAGATCGGCACCATGACCTTACGCAGGTAACGCAGATCGGAAGTGCCGTCTACTTTTGCTGCGTAATACAGCTCATCCGGGATCTGTGCGAAGTTCTCTCTGAGCAGGTAGATGTAAAATACGCTGGTCACGGAAGGCAGGATCAGACCGGTGAAGGTGTTGCGCAGATCCAGATTCGTGATCGTGGTAAAATTCGTGATGACGACCAGCTCGTTTGGAATCATCATCAGGGATAAAAATAAGGTAAAGATCAGATCTTTTCCGGCAAAGTCAAGCCTTGCAAAAGCAAAAGCCGCCAGTGTGATGACCACCAGCATGATGGCAGTGGTGACCACCGTGAAAAATAAAGTGTTCCACAGGTATCTTCCCAGAGAAACGGTGGTAAAAGCATCCACGTAGTTCTGCAGAGTGGGAGACAGCGTGAAAAACTTCGGAATGTATTCTGCGTTGTAGGAGCCGTAGCTTTTGACGGAAGTCAGCACCATCCAGTAAAAAGGAAACAGTACGATCAGCGCCCACAGACATAGGAAAAAGTAGATGACGGTATTCCGGATGTTGTTCCGGACGTGCGTCCTTTTTTCTATTTTTTCATAGTTCGATATGTTATTGGATACGTTACGATTCGATATCTGGGTATCAGACTTTTTGCTGTCACTTACACTTTTACCATTTGAATCGAATGCCTGATTCGATAAATTCGTCATAAACAAGATGCCTCCTTCCTATACATAATGGACATGCTTTTTGCTGACCAGCAGGTTGATACAGGTGATGGTCAGGACGATGGCGAACAGCAGGATCGCTGCCGCGGAAGCGTAGGAAGGATATCCGCCGCTGTCACCGTAGAGCATATCGTAGACGTAGCCCACGATGGTATTCATCTCCGCGGCATTCAGGTTCGTGCCGAAGAGCGCCACAGCATCACTGTAGGCCTTGAATGCGCCGATGAAACCGGTGATGATCAGGTAGAACACCATAGGGGAGATCATAGGCAGTGTGATCTTCGTAAACATCCGGAAACGGGAGGTGCCGTCCACAAGGGCTGCATTGTAGTACATGGGATTCACACTGGCCAGGGCACTGGTCAGGATCAGAATCTTAAAAGGCATAACGATCCAGATCGTGTAAAAACACAGCACGAACATTTTCGCCCAGTAGGGTCCGTCGATGAAGTCCACGGAACTGCCGCCGAAAAATTGAATCAGCAGGTTGATCAGACCGTCGGAGTAGGGAGTCTTCTTGAACAGGATCATGAAGACCAGACCCACGGCCAGCGTATTGGTTACGTAAGGCAGGAAAAATATGGTCTGGAACAGATCACGCAGCGGCCGGATGGAGCTTAAGGCAGCGGAGATCAGAAGCGCCAGTCCGGTGGAGACCGGAACGGTGATGATGACCAGAATAAATGTATTTTTCAATGCCTGTAAAAAATACGGATCGTGGAGTACATAAGAATAATTGTACATACCCACACCGTAAAATGTTTGGGAGGCGGAATTGTAACCCTCTTCAAAGGAGTAAACGAATACATCAATGAGAGGATAAATCATAAATGCTCCCAGAAACAGGAATGCCGGCAGCAGATAGAGCCAGGCTTTCGCATTTTGTTTTTCCATAAAAATCTCCATTCCGCAGACACTGCGATAAAGGTTGCTTTGCAGCGACTGCAATATAATAGAAGTGTAGAATTGAAAATCAGCCTAAAACCGAATACGTTCCTCCGTATCCTTTGTAAACAGAAAGACTTTCTGGGGCTTCAGGGCAAAATGCACTTTGCCAATCGGAAGATTTTTACCGTCGTCCGCATCAATAATGGAACGAATGGTGACATTTTCGGATTTTTCATGGGTGGAGACGATACTCACATCGCGTCCCATGACCTCTAAACGAACCAGATCACAGGAGAACGGACCGTCTTCTTTTAATACAAAGCCTTCCGGACGGATGCCGACATGCACCGGCTGAGCGGCAACACCGGGAGTGGATAATACTGCCTCTGTACCGATATAGAGCTGTTCGTTTTTCACTTCACCCTCGAATACATTGATGGGAGGAGTACCTAAGAATTTGGCAACGAACAGATTCACCGGATCGTCATATACCGTCTGCGGCCTGCCGATCTGCTGTACGATACCGTCTTTCATAACGACGATCATATCGGAAATGCTCATGGCTTCATCCTGATCATGGGTAACGAAAATCGTGGTGATCTGCGTCTCCTTCTGGATACGGCGGATCTCTTCTCTGGTCTGGAGACGGAGTCTGGCATCCAGATTGGAGAGGGGCTCGTCCAGGAGAAGGACGCTCGGAAGCTTGACTAGGGCTCTGGCAATGGCTACACGCTGCTGCTGACCACCGGAGAGTTCGTTGGGTTTACGTTCTAAGAGGTGATCGATCTGTACCAGCTTGGCCGCTTCCAGGACGCGTTTACCCATCTCTTCTTTGGAGAGCTTGTCTGCACCCTTGAGGTTCTCTAAGGGGAACTGAATGTTTTTCTCCACGGTGAGGTGAGGGTAGAGGGCATAGTTCTGGAAGACCATACCGACACCGCGATCCTCGGGAGGGAGGGCGGTGACATCGTCCTCTCCGAAAAAGATTTTGCCTTCCGTGGGCTTCAACAGACCGCAGATCAGGTTCAGTGCGGTACTCTTGCCACAGCCGGAAGGACCTAAGAGACCAATCAGCTTGCCGTCGGGGATCTCGAAGTCGAAGTCATTTACGGCAATGACATCTTCGCGGTTCTTCCTGCCGCGGATGGAACCGCGGGCGGGGAATTTCTTGGTCAGATGCTGCAATACGATTTTCATGTGTATATGTCCTTTCTTAATTTAATAATCCTTGTTTTTCATTTGCTTCAGGATCAGTACGTTATTCAGAAGCAGTACGTTAGAAGGTTTCAAACAAATATTTTGAAATTTATTCTCCGAGCGGTTTGAACTCCGTGATAAGAAACTCAGACAGCGCGAAAGGAGTGGGCTACTTGCCTTAAATTTTCTAAATTCTAATGGGATCTCTCCCAGTCACAAATGATTTTTCAGATTCCATAGGAATCTCTCAGGTCGCTTGAAATATGATCCAAATCAGGATATACGAAGCTCTCGGAAATGCCGAACACACGCAGACTTTCTATAAAATATTGTTTCCGTTCGGCGGGAATAATAATTTTATAGAGCATATTTTCATCGCAGATGTCTTCCAGACGTTCCAGGGAGTTGTGTACGGTGAAGTTGGAGTACTGGGAGTACATGCGGAGATTGTTCTCCGTGGAGCTGCAGGCCAGGATCTTGTTTTTCAATTCCGGGTTATGGTGATTGTGCTTGAAGGCAGGCAGCAGCATTTCCTGTGTGGTGTCTGCGTCGATGGGATAGATGCAGTTGCCGAAGCCTTCCTTTTCATTCAGCAGTCCGGGGGTCAGTACCCAGACACAGGCATCGGTGTCTGGAGTCTCTCTGTAAGTCTCCGTGGCGAAAAATACGGCGATCAGGGGAGACTGGGTCCAGTCTAACATTCTCGTGGGAAGACCGTAGTGCTGCATCAGGGAGACCCAGCCGGCGTAATTATGTTTGTCGGGAGGATTATCCAGGATCTGTCTCGCCCGGATATAGAAATCATTGGCAATATAGCGTTCGGAGTCCAGTCTTTTCTGGCTTCGTTGGATGGAAGGGATCAGAGTCAGATCCGCATTCTCTTCCCCGCGGAACCAGAGGCGGACGCCGTGCTTTTGACGTAACGTGCTGACGAACTGCAGGAGTTCATCGATGGTGCTTACTTTTTGTGTTAACATGATAGACCTCGTTCTTATTTTATCCTGGTTGGATGCCTGCGGATTGTTTTGTGCTACGCACTCTCACTTCTACGCTCCGCTTCGGTCCGTGCTAAACATGTGCCACTGGCACATAGCACCCTGCTCGCTATTCGCATATCGTGAAGCTTACGCTCCCCTTTTATGCTCATATCGGGGCGGTGCTCAAGGTCTTTCACCTACCTATGAGCAAGCTCATATGGGCTTAGACCTTTAGACCTTGGCATCATTTTATTATAGATGGTTTTTCGCAGTTGTACAAGTAGACATTCTGTGGTATGGTAAAAGAAAGAATACGGAAAACGTTTTTTACAGGAGACATGAAGAAAAGGGAAGGAGCAAGAATATGGCAAAGTGGCTTGACAATGCAATCTTTTATGAAATTTATCCGCAGTCTTTTCTGGATACCAACGGGGACGGTATCGGTGACTTCCAGGGTATCATAGAGAAACTGGATTATATTAAGGAACTGGGATGCAACGCAATCTGGATGAATCCCTGTTTCGAGTCTCCTTTCGGGGATGCGGGATATGATGTGTCGGATTATTATCAGGCAGCACCCAGATACGGAACGAATGCGGACTTAAAGCGTCTGTTCGCCGAAGTACATAAGCGTGACATGCATATCCTGTTAGATCTGGTGCCGGGGCATACGTCCGTGGCACATCCGTGGTTCAAGGAGTCCTGCAAGGCAGACCGTAATGAATTTACCGACCGTTATATCTGGACGGACAGCACCTGGGGACAGCTGGAGAACATGGGAAGCCTGTGCGGTATCTCCGAGAGAGAGGGTTCTGTGATCGTGAACTTTTTTGCACACCAGCCGGCGCTAAACTACGGATTTTATAAAAAGACACAGAGCTGGCAGCAGGATCCCGATGATCCGGGACCGAAGGCTACGTTAGCGGAGATGGAAAATGTCATGCGGTTCTGGATCGGCATGGGATGTGATGGTTTCCGTGTGGATATGGCGGGCTCCCTGGTGAAAAACGATGAGGATGGCAAGGGCACGATCGCATTGTGGAAAAAGGTGAGAAGCTTCCTCGATGAGGAATTCCCGGAGGCAGTACTGGTGTCCGAATGGGGAGAACCCGACAAATCTCTGCAGGGTGGTTTCCATATGGATTTCCTGCTGCATTTCGGACCTTCCCATTACAATGATCTGTTCCGTTGCGAGGAGCCTTTCTTCTCCGGCAGGGGAAAGGGGGACGTGTCCGCTTTCGTACAGAAATATAAGGAAAATTATGAAAAGGCAGAACGCAAGGGGCTGATCTGTATCCCTTCCGGCAACCATGATATGGATCGTCTGGCGAGAAGTATTCACGGCGAGGAACTGAAGGTGGCATTTGCTTTTCTGCTGTCCATGCCCGGTGCACCGTTCCTGTATTACGGGGATGAGATCGGCATGCGTTATGTGGAAAATCTGCATTCCGTGGAGGGAGGATACGGCCGTACCGGTTCCCGTTCCCCCATGCAGTGGGATCATACCACCAACGCCGGCTTCAGCGCGGCACCGAAGGAGAAGCTTTATATCCGTCAGGATGAGGCGGCAGACCGTCCTACCGTAGAAAAGCAGATGGCAGATCCGGATTCCCTGTACCATGAGATTCAGAAACTGATCAATATCCGTCAGGCACACAGTGCATTATTAAACCGTGGCGAGATTGAATTTGTCTATGCCGAGGAGAACCGGTATCCGTTAGCGTATCTGAGAAGTGATGATAAGGAAAAGATTCTGGTCATCATCAATCCGGCGGACAGAGAGGTCAGCTTCGACGGAGACTATGATGTGAAGGAAGTCGTGTACAGCTTTGGCGGCGAGGCTGATTTCAAGGGCGGTAAAGTGACTGCGCCGTCAGGCAGTGCAGGGTTCTATCTGCTGTAAGGGTCAGAACGGAATAAATTGTGAGCAAAGTAAAATGATAAAATGCAACAGGACGGAATCCGTAAAAGATTTTGTCCTGTTTTTAATGCTTAAAAATAATGCAAATTCAAAATAGAAATATCAAAAGGAATTTGATATAATTATTTAAACTGTTTGATGAAAAGATAGCCTGGATAAAAATTGAGTACTGTATATGGGACTTTTTATCAATTATAATAAAAAGAAAAACATAACGAGGGAAATATGTGTACGACAATTGAGTTATTTGCAGGAGCCGGTGGCTTAGCACTTGGAGTGGAACAAGCCGGCTTTCATACGATTGGTCTTGTAGAGTTTGACAAAGATGCGTGTGAAACATTGAAGAAAAATAGACCAAACTGGAACGTGATATGTGACGATATTGCAAATGTATCCGGACAAGATTTGGAAAAAATGTTTGGAATCAAAAAGGGAGAATTGGATTTATTATCAGGAGGAGCGCCTTGTCAGGCTTTTTCTTATGCAGGAAAACGTTTAGGACTGGAGGACGCAAGAGGAACTTTATTTTACCATTATGCTGTATTCCTTGAAAAATTGCAGCCTAAGATGTTCTTGTTTGAAAATGTGCGTGGATTACTAACACACGATGGTGGAAAAACATATAAAACGATACTTCAAATTTTTAAAAATACGGGATATGAAATTCAAAAAGATGTTTTGAATGCTTGGGATTACGGAGTGGCTCAAAAAAGGGAGAGACTTATTACCGTTGGAATTCGAAATGATCTTGTGGGAAAAATAAAATTTTCATTTCCTGAAAAGCACGAATATAAGCCGGTATTGCGAGATGTATTAAAGGATGTACCGGAAAGTGTTGGGGTACCTTATGGAGAAACAAAGAGACAAATATTCGAAATGGTACCGCCCGGTGGCTATTGGAGAGACATTGACCCGGAAGTTGCAAAAGCTTATATGAAGAGCTGTTGGAATATGGAAGGAGGTAGAACAGGAATACTACGCAGAATGAGTATGGATGAACCTTCTTTAACAGTATTGACATCGCCTTCTCAAAAACAGACAGAACGTTGTCATCCATTGGAAGCAAGACCATTTACGGTAAGAGAGAATGCCAGGTGCCAAAGCTTTCCGGATGAATGGCAATTTTGCGGTAGCGTAATGTCACAATATAAGCAGGTTGGAAATGCAGTTCCGGTAAATCTAGCATACGAGGTCGCAAAAAAAATAAAAATTGCATTAAAAGGGGAATGAAAATGAAAAACTGGACATTAAAATTTATATCAAAAGAAGATTTTACGAATCATGTACGAGCAACAATTGAAAAATATGGAGAAAAACTGGAATCTTTTGATGTCAAAAGGTTTAATAAAAACATAATAGATCCTATCAAATTAATTTTTGATAAAACAGTGTATGGGGCGACATGGGATGAAATTGTCAGCAACGAAATATTTAGACAGAGAGATAAAGCTAATAATAATGACATTGGTTATTTTCATCAAAGATTATTTCAATATGTTGAAAATTGTCGTGTGCCTGATAATGGAAAAGAAGGTGGCTGGGATGTGATTTATCAAAATAAAGATGGAATCAAATTACCTGGTGAAGATACGGTACACACGGTATATGTAGAAATGAAAAATAAGCATAATACTATGAATTCAGCTTCAGCCGGAAAAACATATATTAAAATGCAAAATCAGTTGCTGAAGGATGATGATTGTGCATGCTTTTTAGTAGAAGCTATTGCACAAAAATCGCAGAATGAAAAGTGGGAAACAACCGTAGATAAAGAGAGAGTATCTCATAAAAGAATACGAAGAGTGAGTATAGATCAATTCTATGCATTGGTGACAGGGGAAGAGGATGCTTTTTATCAAATGTGTATGGTATTGCCAGAGACAATTCAAGAGGTAGTGCAAAGTGGCGATGGAATTAAGATTCCCAAAGATACAGTTTTATGCGAACTTATGGATTTGGCAGAAAAACTGGGCGAAGATTCACAGACATTAGCAATGGCAATGGCTGTTTATATGCTTGGATTTAGAACATATAATGGTTTTAAAGATCGCATTGAAGAAGCAGGGACACGAAATAAGGAATTGGAAGAAATACTTTATAAATACATTAAAAAAATGTAAATGTGTAAGAGAATGAATGTTGAAAGAAAAGGGGATAAGGGCAAGTGGCTACCGTGAAAATGGAGTATCTTTTTATTGCAAAGAAAACACAAAATGATGTGACAATAGAGAGACTTATAAAAGAAATTTTTGAAGATATCAGTACAAGGGTGACAAATGAATCGCTATATATTGGAGAAATAGAAATTCAATACAAGATAGAAAGAAAAAGAGCAAATTCAAGATGTTATTTAGAGTTAAAATCTACAGCAAGGGTGGATAAAGGTGTAAAAGCCTTATCTATTATAGATAAGGAGATAATGACATCTGCTAAACAAAAATATTTTACATGTATTAGAGTATTTGATGGTGTATCGGAATCCTATTGCGAAAGACTATATCCAAGATATTCAAAATTTGAACGAAAAATGAGGCAATTAGTATTATTGGTATTAACCAAGGCATTTGGAGCTTCGTGGGATAAAGAAACAATATCTAAGAAAGAAATGGATTCATTAAAAGAAATTGCTAGAAAGAAAGTAGTTGATGAGAAGACAAAGGAAAGAAATATTCCCATAAGTGAAATATTAGAACAAATGGATTTGTATACTTTGGAAAAATATCTTTTTGAACGACGAGAAGTAGAATATGGGGAATTTTTTAAAACATATTTATCCAAGGATAAATTGTTGGAAATGGAAAAAAATGATATTTGTAATGTCATAGATAAGATGCGACCGAAGAGTTTGTGGGAGCGCCATTTTGAACAGTTTGGAAAACAAAACGAATGGGAAGAAAGAATAAAATCAGTTCATGAAGTAAGAAATTATGTTGCTCATAATAAAACTGTATCTAATGAGGAATATCAAGTTACGGTAAAACGATTGAGCATAATAAACAAAAAGTTGGAAGAGACGATAAAAAAGATAGAAGATCAAGAATTCAATGATCTTACAATCGTGGATATTGCTGAAAGTTTTGCTGCCCTGGCAAAAGGTTTATCTGGTATCATAAAAAAATATGATATTGACGCGATGGTAAATGGACTTTCAAATATAATAAAGAACATTATAAGTCCGATATCAAACGATTTATTAGCTACATCATTAAATTCAAATGCGTTTACAACACAACAAGAAACGCTAAAAAGAAATTTAGAAGATAGGGGAGTGCAATTCAGGCAATCTTTTACTGTGCCAGAGACGTTGGAATTGCCTGACATCTCATCAGAAACAAGTGAAACATTGCATACGGCAAGTTTGATTGATACGACATTTTCTGATGATGAAAAATGAAGTAAAAAGAGATTATTTATGAACAAACTCAATTATCAAAAAGAATTAGAGAAAGTTTTAAATACCCTGCAGGAGAAGGGCGAGTCGTCACCGGATTGGCGGCCGCCCCGCCTGTTTCTGCATAGCTGCTGTGCTCCCTGCAGCAGTTATTGTCTGGAATATCTGTGCCGTTATTTTTTGATCACGGTATTTTATTACAATCCCAACATTTCTTTTTCCGAGGAATACAGAAAGCGCGTGGCGGAGCAGAAGCGTCTGATCGCAGCTTATAATGCAGAGAAAAAAGGCTGGCAGATCGACATCGTGGAAGGAGATTACGAGCCGGAAAAGTTTTATGAAATGGCAAAAGGCTATGAGAACTGTCCGGAAGGCGGAGAACGGTGTTTTCGGTGTTTTGATCTCCGGTTACGAAAGACGGCGGAGCTGGCACTTGCCGGAGACTGTGATTATTTTGCCACGACATTGACCATCAGCCCCCTGAAAAATGCGGCGAAGATCAACGAGATCGGACAGGCTCTGTCACAGGAATACGGTATTGCCTGGCTGCCTTCGGATTTCAAGAAAAAGAACGGCTATAAGAGATCTATCGAATTGTCCGCGGAGTATGAGCTGTACAGACAGAACTATTGTGGCTGCGCGTTTTCCAGGGCGGAGCGGGAAGTACAGATTGCGGAGCAAAGAGAGCATTCAGAATAGGTGGGCAGGAACTAAGGAACCAGACAGACCGATAATTATTGGTTGCGATTCCAATAAAAGTAAGCTATAGTAAATGTTAGTAATTATTCAGAAAGTCATTCACAAAATATAGAATGGATATCCGGATAATCGTATCATAGTATAAGTAACAGCGCAGTGAATAGGAGTATTACCATGAAGAAATTTTTAGAGATGCTGACGGAGGAAATGCAGCAGGCATTTACCGCAGCAGGTTATGATGGGACACTGGGAAAGGTAATGTTGTCTAACCGTCCCGACTTATGTGAATATCAGTGTAACGGAGCGATGGCAGGTGCAAAACTGTACAAGAAGGCTCCCATTATGATTGCAAATGATGTGGCAGAGAAGCTTGCGGACAGCAAGGTGTTTTCCGAGGCTGTGGCCGTGGCTCCCGGCTTCTTAAATTTGAAAGTCAGCGAAAGCTTTTTGCTGACCTACTTACAGGGCATGGAAGCAAGTGAAAAATTCGGTCTGGAGAAGCCTGCTCATCCCAAGAAGATCATCATCGATTACGGTGGACCCAATGTGGCAAAACCGCTACATGTAGGACACTTACGTTCCGCAGTCATTGGTGAGAGCGTGAAGCGTATCAGCCGTTATGCCGGTCATGAAGTCATCGGCGATGTACATCTGGGCGACTGGGGACTGCAGATGGGACTGGTGATCACCGGTCTGCAGGAGAGACAGCCGGATCTGGTATATTTTGATGAAAATTACACCGGGGAGTATCCCGAGGAGGCCCCCTTTACCATCAGCGAGCTGGAGGAAATCTACCCTGCAGCCAGTGCGAAATCCAAGGAAGATCCCGAGTACAAGGCAAAAGCCATGGAGGCAACCTTCAAGCTGCAGAGCGGCGTGAGAGGATATCGCGCTCTGTGGAAACATATCATCAATGTATCCGTGAATGACCTGAAGAAGAACTATTCCAAGTTAAACGTAGCGTTTGACCTGTGGAAGGGAGAGAGCGATGTCCATGACATCATCCCGGAGATGGTTGCTTATATGAAGGATAACGGATATGCACACTTAAGCGAGGGCGCACTGGTGGTGGATGTCAAGGAAGACACCGACACCAAGGAGATCCCTCCCTGCATGATCTTAAAATCCGATGGCGCTTCTCTGTACAACACCACAGATCTGGCTACCATCATGGAGCGTATGAAGCTGTATCATCCGGACGAACTGATCTATGTCGTTGATAAGCGTCAGGAACTGTATTTCGAGCAGGTATTCCGCTGCGCAAGGAAGACCAAGCTGGTGGAACCCGAGACAGAGCTGAAGTTCTTAGGCTTCGGTACCATGAACGGCAAAGACGGCAAGCCCTTTAAGACCAGACAGGGCGGTGTTATGCGTCTGGAGAACCTGATCAAGGACACCCAGGACGAGATGTATCAGAAGATCAAGGAAGGCCGTGACATGGACGATGCCGAGGCAAGAAAGGTTGCGGATGTAGTTGCTATTTCCGCACTGAAATACGGCGATCTGTCCAATCAGGCTTCCAAGGATTATGTATTCGATATCGACCGCTTCACTTCCTTTGAAGGAGATACCGGTCCTTATATCCTGTATACCATCGTTCGTATCAAGTCGATCCTGAACAAATTCAAAGAGCAGGGCGGCGACTTAAGCAGCGTAGCACTGAAACAGCCCGGCAATGCATCCGAAAAAGAACTTGCCATGGAGCTGGCACAGTTTGGCACCATGATTGCTACCGCAGCAGAAGAACTGGCACCGCATAAGGTATGCGCTTATATCTATGACCTCGCCAATGCCTTTAACCACTTCTACCATGAGACCAAGATCCTGGGAGAAGAGAACGAAGAACGTAAAGAAGGCCTGGTGGCACTGCTGGTACTCACCAGAGATATTCTGGAGACCTGCATCGATATGCTGGGATTCGAAGCACCGGAAAAGATGTAAATCATAATATTTAGTAAACCCGTTGAAAAGCGGGGACACTTGCAATCAGGCATTTGCGGATATAAAAGATTATCGGTTAGATGCCATGATCGGGCAGTCTTCGCTGAATCTGTTTCCACAGACGGATGCTGTGAGCGGAATCCTGAGATATAGTATTGTCTTAATTGTATGCAAAATTTTTACAAAAATATCAAAAAACTTGTTGACAAACATCACTCTCCATTGTATACTGAACAAGTCGGTTGCGAAAGCAACGAAATGGAATCTTAGCTCAGCTGGGAGAGCATCTGCCTTACAAGCAGAGGGTCATAGGTTCGAGCCCTATAGGTTCCATTCCAACTTCGGTTGGTCATATGGCGAGATAGCTCAGTTGGCTAGAGCATGCGGTTCATACCCGCAGTGTCGAGGGTTCGAATCCCCCTCTCGCTATT
>CAKRRS010000055.1 GCA_934394665.1 uncultured Acetatifactor sp.
ATGGCAAGAACAGAAAAAGTGATAATGACTAATATGTGTATGGTGTTTAGTGAAAATAGGATACTTGTCCAAGATAAGACGGATGATGATTACTCTGGAATAACATTTCCGGGAGGACATGTGGAAAGAGGAGAATCATTTACAGATGCTGTGATACGCGAAGTGTGGGAAGAAACTGGATTGAAAATTTCAGAACCAAAACTTTGTGGGATAAAAGACTGGATGAAGGATGAGGAAACAAGATATATAGTGTTATTATATAAGACAGATAAGTTTGAAGGAATAGTTACTTCGTCTGAAGAAGGGGATGTATTCTGGCTGACATTAGATGAAATGAAGCAGAGAAAACTTGCTTATGGAATGGATAAGATGTTGGAAGTATTTTTAAATGACAATATTAGTGAATATTTCTTTTATGAAGAAAATGGCAAATGGATACAAGAGTTGAAATAGTCTGAATAAATGCAGGGGAGTTAGAAGTGGATATTTTATTTAAGAATGATGATTTTGTATTTTCATACAGAGTTGGTGGAATATTGATACGCAATGGAAAAATTCTATTACAGCGTCCTAAGAATGATGATTATTCCATTATAGGTGGACATGTTGCAGCAATGGAAACAAGTATGGAAACTTTGAAACGGGAATTTGAAGAAGAACTTCACACTAAAATAGAGGTAGATAATCTGCTGGCGATTGGTGAAATATATTTTCCATGGGGTAAAAGGCCATGTCATCAGATATGCTTATATTATAATGTGCATCTCGTTAATGATGATATTCCTTTAGATGGAGTATTTCATGGTTATGATGGTCTGGATGACAAAAGGATTGATTTAGATTTTTGCTGGGTTCCACTTGAGGATTTAAAGAATGATGTAAAGGTATATCCGCAGGAACTGGTACCTTATATTCTTGAACCGAAGAAAGAAATTTCCCATTTTGTTTCAAAGCAGGTTTAGAAGATGAGATTATTTTTCGCGTGAATAATACGGATATGATTGTAGCATCGTGTATGCGAAGATAAAGGAAACGGAGGGTATAGCGAAATGAAGTATATTAAAATATTGCCAGTATTATTATGTGTTCTTTGCTTGACAGGATGTTATGAAAAATGGAATGAAATCAGCGAGACGACAGAAACAAGCAGTGTAGGTAAAACAGAAGAAACAACATTACAGGAAGCATATGCAAATGGATTAGAAGACGAGGAAGGAGATTCCATAGAAAAAATAGAAAAATATAAGATACCGGAACAATCATTTGATGTTTACTTAGATGACTGGGGCGAGGTTACATTTGTATCTTGCAGGCCGTCACCTGATGAGCTTATTGATTGGAAAGTTGCTTCATTTTATTTAATCAGAGATGATCAGATATTATATAAATTTCCCTATCGGTTTGAAAATAATAGTTCAAGGGGGTATATAGGAACATTTTATAGTGTTGGTGCAGTTGGTTTTCGTGATATAAATGATGATGAAAAAGAGGACATTATAATAATAACATATTATCACTCAGGAGCAGGACCAACGGGTATGGTTCCACGTCCCGGTGTTACAATATATATTTAGCAGGAGAAGATGAATTTTATCTTGCAAAGGATATGATAGAAGACGTAGAAGAAAATATAGTAGAGAAGGACAGAACCATTGAAAATATTTATAACTATTTACAACAAAAATAATAGGGGTGTCGGATTTGACAAAGGCAGGTAATCAAAATGATACTTTTTAAGAAGAAAACAACCGCAAATTCCTATGATAAGGAAAACAAGAAACCTGTAATCAAAGCAAGTATCTGCACCGGTGAGCAGGTTGCCGGATTTAAAGACATCCATACGGGCCGGATAGAAGAGGTAATGCTGATCAAAAATCCGGCAGATCTTGAGCAGTTTAAAACTATGTATGGAATAGAGGAAGAGATAACGAAGGAATATTAAAGACATACCAACATAGACGTTTGGAGGATGGAACAATGGTAAAGAAAATAGTACATGATCCGCTGTTTTTAGCACAGAAATCCGTGGATGCAACGGAGGCAGACAAGCAGGTGGTGACGGATCTGCTTGACACGCTTCAGGCAAATTTGGATCATTGTGTCGGCATGGCGGCAAATATGATCGGTGTTAAGAAGAATGGTATGGTGGTTTAACTTTCCCATATTTTTAATGTCTGCAATAATTTTTTCTTACTTTCCACATCCATTTTGGAAATCATATCCGTAAGTTCATGATCAAGGGCGGTTGGCTGATATTCAGAGTCGATCTGCCCTATGAGAGAATCCAGAGAAATTCCCAACAAATTCGCATAATACATTAAAATCCGCAGAGACATTGCTGTTCGATTGTTTTCCACATTGCAGATATAGCCCGGCGTCACATCAAGTTCGGAAGCAACATCTGCCTGGGTGAGATGCATCTGCGTACGCAGGTCTTTCATGCGGGGACCTAAATTCTCGAAATCTACCTGATTCATTTGATATCTCCTTTTATATACTAAATAACAATAGAATCATACAATAAATATATCTTGAAATAAAGATATTAATTCTATATAATATATTTTATAAGAATATATTACGGATATGAATGACAAAGGGGAATAAAAAAATGGCGACGATACTGGTGGATTATGAGAATGTTATGGGAACCAATGGCTTGAAAGGAACAGATGCATTACAAAGTGAGGATGTGTTTATTATTTTTTACAGTAGCTGTTGTGGGAAGATACGCAATGAATATTTACAGGAGATAAATGACAGCGGCTGTGAATTCCGGATTATAAAGCTAAAAGGAACAGGGAAAAATGCATTAGATTTTTATATAGCCACAGAGTGTGGAATTGCCAGTCAAAAAGGCGAAAAGCAGCTGGCTATCATCAGCAATGATAAGGGCTATCAGGCGGTAATGGATTTTTTGAAGTCATCAATGAGGCACAAGAGATACAGATTGTAAGAGCCGGCAATGTAGAAACAGCATTGACGATGTTGGAGACTGCCGAGAATGCAGTTCGGAGAAAAAGATTGCAAAAACGGATGGAAATGCTTGACTTGGAAACGGAATATTCCAAATTAGAGAAAAATGAAAGGCGGTATGGGAAAAATAATGTGAGAAAAACGAATCTGATATTAGTGGGAAAAGGGATTTTGGACAACATAAGACATCAATAAGGACGGGGGGAAGAACGTATGAGAAAGGCCAAAATATCTTGAAATGTTTTCAAAATAATTTAAGAGAGTCCTCTGATCGCGGACGGGAATCTGGTGCTGACCGGATTTCGGGAAGCAGAGTGGAAAGAGAAGGCGGATCGATTGATATTTTCTTTCATTTTCGGCGGCTACATGCAGCATGCGAACCAGGAGGAAGTAACGGGATATACCAGAGAGGAACTTCTGGCAAGAATCAGAACATCCCTGACCGGCCGGGCAGCGGAATGAAAAACGCAGGAGGTTAATCCTCCTGCGTTTTCATTTCGTCGCTTGTGGAACGGATACGTTCTACAGCTGTCTTTACCTGCTCGGCATAATCCAGATTGCTCTGGCTCATGTTATGTACCTGCTCTGCATTGGCGGTCACTTCTTCGGTTACGGCGGA
The DNA here is from genome assembly GCA_934394665.1 of uncultured Acetatifactor sp. GTDB lineage: Bacteria > Bacillota > Clostridia > Lachnospirales > Lachnospiraceae > Acetatifactor. Next base: position 3,596 of record CAKRRS010000055.1, read on the forward strand.
CAACTGGGAGATATTCTCCATGATCTTGTTGTTCGATGTGGCAAGACCGGTGATCTGGTGGTTTACCTCTTCTACATGAGAGGCAAGTGTTTCCATATTCTTGTTCAGTTGCTGGAAAGCATCGGAAGCGGCGAGAATCTTTTCTCCCTGCTGTTCAGTGGCTTCGATAGAACCACTGATGGTTTCCACGACCATATTGGCATTTGTATTCAAGTCATTGGTAATCTTAGTGATCTCTTCCGTAAAGCTCTTGGTCTGTTCAGCCAGCAGTCGGATCTGCTGCGCTACCACGGCGAAACCGCGGCCGGCTTCTCCGGCACGGGCACTTTCGATGGAAGCATTCAGCGCCAGGAGGTTCGTCTGACCGGAGATTGCCATGATACTGCCGGCGATGTTTTCGACTTCTTTTGTCTTCTCCTGCAGCTTCGTCATGGCATCGGTAACGGCGTGGTTGGTATCTTTGATCATGGCGGATTGCTGCTTCAGTTCTTCCATGGCGGTCATATTCTTACGGATATTGTCAGCGGAATCCTCTGCAATCTGAACCATTTGCCCGGAGACATGTCCTGTCTGCTCGATGGCCTGCTGGATACTGGTGGTCATCTGGTTCTGTTCTTCGATACTGGTAGCCGTCATATTGGTGGCTGCGGAAATCTCCTGCATACTGTTGGCAACAGATTCCGTGGTCTGTACCAGGTGATCCATGAGCTCTGTGGTTTTTGCAGTCTCATCATGTACAGTCTGGGATACTTCCAGCACACCGTCCAGCATCTGCTTTACGCGTCCGTGCTCTTCTTTGGAGGATCCCAAAGCATCATTGTTGAATAAAATGGTAATGTTGCCGGTCTGCAAAATGATAATGCCGATCAAAAATACCAGCAGCGTACCGCAGATCGCATTCACATCCTGACCGTAGATTCCCTTCATGGCCTGAACGATCATGACGATGAGATAGAGAACGAACATCCCGATTGCGGTTCTTTTCAAAGATTTTTTCTCATAATAAGGAATCTGTAAGATGAAGATTGCAATCAGTGCGTAGTGGATAAAGCTGGCATCGGTCTGCAAGCCGACCAAAAGGTATTCAATTCCGATCTCAATAGTGGCAAATACCTTCAGCCATCTGGTAGCCTTATTTTTCAGGTAGGTCGCTGTGTTGACGACACAGAAGATACCGATCAAAACGGTGTTGGCATAAGTGACGATCGGTGAAATGTTGTGGTTGACAAGCTTTAACCACAGATAAAATAAGAACACGACTGCCAGAAGAGAGCTGGCAATGATGTAGAACTGATTCATTCTGTGGTTGCGTTCCGAACTGTCGGTATAGCGATATTGATTCTTTTTTTTCTGCTCCATAGGTTCCTCCGAAAATTAAATACATGGTAACTACCCAGAGGCAAAACAAAACATCGAAAATACGATTTGCGAGTGACCTGAATAGTTACAAGATATGCAACAATACAATCAATATAAGTGTAATACGTTTTGACATAATTTTCTATATATTTTTTTTTAATAGAGTGAAAAGTATCAAATTATGGTAAGAAATGCAAAATGTGATTGCAATTTATAAAATGATACTGATTTTCAATAGCAAATAAGGTATAATACTTTTACCGGCTCAGGAGTAAGGTATGGCCGGAAGCGTTTTGGCAAGATAATGTTTGCAAAACAACGAAATCAATATTGGAATATTGCCGATTAAGAAAACAGAATTCGACAGGTATGAAAGGATAAAAGAAAACGATGACGCTGAAAGAATTGGAAATCGGAAAAAGTGCTGTGATCGAGACTGTAGGCGGTGAAGGCGAGCTCAGACAGCATTTTCTGGATATGGGTATGATCCCCGGCGCGGAAGTGACCGTGGTAAAGCTGGCACCGATGGGGGATCCCATGGAATTGCAGGTACACGGTTATGAACTTACTTTGCGTCTGGCGGAAGCAGATCAGATCGAGATTGCACCGATTGCAAAGAGAACAAAGGAACATAAAGGACTTGACCGCGTGACCGATGCGGCGCATCCGGGGCTTGGTGAAGACGGAAAATATCATTCGAAAAAGGACGAAAATCCGCTGCCGGAGGCGACGACACTGACCTTTGCCCTGGCGGGAAACCAGAACTGCGGCAAGACGACGCTGTTTAATCAGTTAACAGGGTCGAATCAGCATGTGGGCAATTTCCCCGGTGTTACGGTGGACCGCAAGGACGGCTCGATCAAAGGTCACCCGGAGACGTTGGTGACTGACTTGCCGGGCATTTACTCCATGTCTCCTTACAGCAGTGAGGAAATCGTGTCCCGTAATTTTATCCTATATGAAAAGCCCAGAGCAATCATCAATATCGTAGATGCCACCAACATTGAGCGTAACCTGTACCTTACCATGCAACTGTTGGAAATGGATATCCCCATGGTCGTGGCGCTGAACATGATGGACGAAGTCACGGGCAATCACGGTTCTATCGATGTGAACGCCATGGAGGCATTTTTAGGGGTCCCCGTGATCCCGATTTCCGCAGCGAAAAATGAGGGTGTCGATGAATTGATCCGTCATGCCCTGCATGTGGCAAAATATCAGGAGCGTCCGCTGCGCCAGGATTTCTGTGATAAAAATGATCACGACGGATCGGTACACCGTTGTATTCATGCGGTCTGCCACTTGATTGAAGACCATGCGGAAGCGGCAAAGTTACCTCTTCGTTTTGCGGCGAATAAGGCAATCGAAGGTGATCACCTGATTCTGGAGAAGCTGCAACTGGATAAAAACGAGCAGGAAATGCTGGAGCATATCGTCTGTCAGATGGAGACGGAGCGTGGCGTGGACAGAAGTGCGGCAATCGCGGATATGCGTTTTGATTTTATTGAGAGATTGTGCGAACAGACGGTAGTCAAGCCGAAAGAGAGCAAGGAGCGGATCCGCAGTGAGAAGATCGACCGGATCCTCACCGGAAAATACACCGCAATTCCCTGTTTTATCGTGATCATGGTGTTGGTATTTTACCTGACCTTTAACGTGATCGGTGCATGGCTGCAGGGACTTTTGGAGCTGGGGATCGGAAAACTGACAGATCTGACCGATGCGGCACTGACGGCGGCACATGTAAACAGTGCGGTTCACAGTTTAGTGATTGACGGTATCTTTACCGGTGTGGGAAGTGTCTTAAGTTTCCTGCCGATCGTGGTGACTTTGTTCTTCTTCCTGTCTCTGATGGAAGACAGCGGATATATCGCCCGTGTGGCATTTGTCATGGATAAACTGCTGCGTAAGATTGGCCTGTCCGGAAGAAGTATCGTGCCGATGCTGATCGGTTTCGGCTGTACGGTTCCGGCGGTCATGGCGACGCGTACCCTGACCAGTGAAAGAGACCGTAAGATGACGATATTGCTGACTCCGTTTATGAGCTGCTCCGCAAAACTACCGATCTATTCTTTCTTTGTAAGCGTGTTCTTCCCGGGAAAAGGAGGGCTGATCATGTCTGCACTGTATCTGCTGGGAATCGTGATCGGCATTCTGGTGGCATTTTTGTATCGGGGAACTTTGTTCAAAGGTGAGCCGGTACCGTTTGTCATGGAATTACCGAATTACCGTCTGCCCGGAGCGAAGAACGTCGGACAGCTGCTGTGGGAGAAGGCAAAAGACTTTTTGCAGAAGGCATTTACCGTGATCTTCATCGCGACGATCGTGGTATGGTTCCTGCAGAGCTTTGACCTGAAACTGAATCTGGTGGAGGATTCTGCGGACAGTATGCTGGCAATGATCTCCGGACTGCTGGTACCGCTGTTTAAGCCGCTGGGACTGGGAGACTGGAGAATCTGTACTTCCCTGATCAGTGGATTCATGGCAAAAGAAAGCGTCGTAGCAACACTGGAAGTATTGTTCGGCAGCAGTATTGCCACGGTTCTCACACCGCTTGCTGCGGCAACCTTGCTGGTATTCAGTCTGCTGTATACCCCCTGCGTGGCAGCGATTGCTTCCGTCCGCAGAGAACTGGGCGGAAAATGGGCTGTCGGTGTGGTGCTCTGGCAGTGCTTCGTCGCATGGGTGGCAGCGTTCCTGGTACATAGCATTGGGTTGTTATTTATATAGTTAGTTTGAATGAATTAAGCTGCAGTATTGGGTTATTTTCCGAATGACATAAGGGTAAGGCTTTAAGTGAAAATCAGAATTATGGATATCCAATACCAAAGTTGGAAAATAGCATATTGATTAGCTGAAACGTTGATGGACTATTGTACAAAATGTTCTCGTTGGAATACTTATTATCATGCGAGACATTAAAACGAATATTCGGCATAGAAAAATTATTGAATCACGGAAAAATAGAAATGCCTGCAAGAGATTATTCCTCTTGCAGGTATTTTATTACGCATTTTAACTCCGGAGAAATCCATTTATTGCGGTGGTGCAATAACTGTCGCCAGATATCCGGCTGGATCTCCGGCATGGGGAGACTTACGAGGCTGCCGTTTGCCAGGTCTGCGGCAACCACGAATTCCGGCAGATAGGAGATGCCGAGATTCTGACACAGGAGATTGCGGATCAGCTGGGTATCGCCCACTTCCATGATTGGCTGCGCTTCCTTACCGTCCTGTGAGAGCCGCTCGTCCAAAGCGGCACGGTAGCTCATGTTTTTCTCGGTTAAGATCAGTGGATAGGCAAGCAACTCTGACAACGTGATCTGACTTTTCCCGGACAGAGGATGTCCTGCGCCGGCGACAAAGTGGATATTTACCGGAGCCTCAAAAGCTGTCACGTAATTCTGATTAAAAATCCGGCGATCCAGTGTGTACACGATATCGACCTGGTTCTGCCCCAACATCCGGAACATTTCATCTGTGCTGGCAGCGATGATTTTCAGGCGGATGCCGGGATATTTATCGTGAAAATCTTTGAACCGACTGTGAAATTCCCAGCTGGCGAGAGATTCCGCAATGGCGATTCGCACCAGACCCTCCGGTGCCGTGTTCCCGGAGATATGGGTAGCTTCCGCGGACAGACGCAGGATCTGCTGCGCTAATGGCAACAGCTTTTCCCCTTCGTTGGTCAGCGTCACGGAATGCCCAATGCGCTCAAACAGAGGAATCGACAATTCTTTTTCCAATTGTTTAATTTGAAAAGATACCGTGGACTGGGTATAACCCAGACGCCCGGCCGCAAGGGTGAAGCTTTTCAATTCATTTACCATGACAAAAGTTTCCAGATTTTTAACGTCCATGATAATCATGCCTTTCTGTGTATTTCTGATATTTGTTCCCGATAAAATCCTTGTTTCTGAGAACAAACGCTGTTTTATTTTATATTGAGATTTTCGATGAATGCGATGAAAATAATTTGTTTTTCAAATGCTTAAGCAAATTATATAATGACTAAATAGGGCTGTCAATGCAGAAAATATCTGAAAAAGTTTCGATGTAAGACATTCCGATAAAGATAAAAGCAGGACTAAAATTTGCGTTGGAATCAGAGACAGAACGAAAAATTTTTGGGAAGGATCGGGGTTATGGAAAACAGAGAAAGACTGGGGAGTCGTTTGGGATTTATCATGCTGTCGGCGGGGTGCGCCATCGGCTGTGGCAATGTGTGGAAGTTCCCGTGGATGTGTGGGCAGAACGGTGGAGGCAGCTTTATGCTGATCTATGTGATCTGTCTGGTGGTGTTTGGACTGCCGACGATGATCATGGAATTTTCCGTAGGGCGTGCGGCGCAGACGAGTCCGCTGTATATGTATCGAAAGTTATCAAACGGCAGGGGCAAATGGAACCTGTGGGGAATCGTCTGCCTGATCGGCAATGTTGCGCTGATCGCATTTTACGCAGTGGTATCCGGATGGATTCTCTACTATTTTGTTAAATTCCTGACAGGACAGAATCAGGACTTCGGATTTGAAAAGATGATTACCACACCGTCTGTGGATGTGAGCTATCTGCTGATTACGCTTGTAATTGCGTTTGTTATTTTGAGTTTTAACTTACAGGGCGGTCTGGAGCGCATCACGAAATATATGATGTCTGCGTTGATCGTATTAATGCTGATACTGGCGGTGCATAGTTTTACATTGCCCGGCGCAAAAGAAGGACTGGCTTTCTACCTGATTCCCGATTTTTCGAAAATCACGGGATCTGTTGTGGTAGGAGCCATGAATCAGGCATTTTTCACCTTGTCCGTCGGCATGGGCGGCATGGCTATCTTTGGAAGCTATATCGGCAAAGACCGTTCCCTCATGGGAGAGTCGATTCACATTATCACGTTGGACACTCTGGTGGCAGTGATTGCCGGAATCATTATCTTTCCTGCCTGTTTTACCTATGGCGTTGAGGTTACCGCCGGTCCCAGTCTGCTGTTCGATACGATGGCAACCGTGTTCAATAACATGGCTGGCGGCAGATGGTGGGGAACGTTATTCTTTCTGTTCATGGAATTCGCTGCGATGTCCACGGTGCTTGGCGTGTGCGAGAACATCCTGGCGATGGTCAGAGAACTGACCGGCTGGTCCCGACCGGTGGGATGCTTCGTGTGCGGAATCGTGTGTTTCCTATTGGCGCTGACTACGGCACTGGGCTTCAGCGTGATTCATTTCCAACCGTTTGCAGCAGGTACGACCTGGCTGGACTTCTGGGATTTCCTTGTGTCGACCAATATCATGCCCATCGGATCAATCCTGCTGGCAATATTTTGCTGCTGCAAAGTCGGCTGGGGCTGGGATAAGTTCCTGGAAGAAGCCAATATGGGCAAAGGTCTGAAAGTACAGTCCTGGATGCGACCGGTGTTCCAATACCTCGTGCCGGCGGCGGTGCTGTTCATCTACGTGTACGGCATGGCGAATTTTGCTTGGAAATAGGATAATAGGAAGGAACTTAAGACAAAAGATCCTTTAACGAACGGCAGAGCATTTGACAAGGCTCTGCCGTTTTTGTGCAAGTGTCGCGACAGTTGCGAAACAGGAGAAAATTCGATAATATAAGGTTTATACGGTACTGCACTGGCAAAATACCGCCTGAGCAGGTATTGCTCCCAAAATAAGCGGTAATTATTATGAATAGTACAGGCTTCTTACTCGGAAAATACCGCTGGCGAGATCAATTTTATTACACAGGCGGTAATAAATGAAAAATATAGAGATCAAGATAAGTAAATATACCGCCTACCAGTATTCTAAGAGTATGTCGGGCGGTATAATATCAGATAACAGAATCAATTTAGGACATTTTATACCGCCTGCGGTATGATAGTGAAGTTGCCAAGCGGTGAATTAACATGATAATAAAGTTACTAAATGTTGAATGATAAGGGAATAAGCATAAGTAATATAAACGACAAAGAAAATATTATAGATGTTATAAAATCGGAGAACCTATGACAGAGCAGGAAATCAAGACAATTCTGAATAAGCAAAGAGAATATTTTACCTTGGGAGCTACACTGCCGGCGAGCTTCCGCCTGGAACAACTGGAGAAATTAAAGACTTCACTGCAGCGTCATGAGGCAGACCTGAATCTTACCCTGCAGCAAGACTTGGGGAAAAGCCGGATGGAAAGCTACATGTGCGAGATCGGGCTGACATTGTCGGAACTGACCTGGGTGCAGAAGCATTTGAAGGGACTTATGAAGGAAAAACGTGTCCCCACACCACTGTCGCAGTTCGCGGCAAGGAGCTTCCGGTCACCGTCACCCTACGGAACTGTACTGATCATGAGTCCCTGGAATTATCCCGTATTGTTGACGTTAGATCCCTTAATCGACGCCATCGCCGCCGGCAATACCGCCGTGGTGAAGCCCAGTGCCTATGCGCCTGCGACGGCAGCAGTGCTTCAGAAAATCATAGAAGAATGTTTTCCGGCGGAATATGTAGCCGTGGTCACCGGCGGCAGAGCGGAGAATCAGGCATTGCTGCAGCAAAAGTTCGATAGGATCTTCTTCACCGGAGGCAAGACCGTAGGACGGGAAGTGCTCCGCCATGCCGCAGAATACCTGACTCCTGTGACACTCGAACTGGGCGGAAAGAGTCCCTGTATCGTAGATGCGACGGCGAATATCCCTCTGGCGGCGAGACGCATCGTCTTCGGAAAATATTTAAATTGCGGTCAGACCTGCGTTGCACCGGATTATATCCTGTGCGACAGACATATTCATGATCAACTGGTGGAGGCTATCCGGTCGGAAATCAACAGGCAGTTTGGCGAGGATCCTCTGCAGAATCCCGATTACGGCAAAATCATCAATGAAAAACATTTTCACAGATTATTGGGACTGATCGACCCGGACAAGACCGTCTGCGGCGGACAATATGACGAACAGACACTGCGCATCGCGCCTACCGTGATGACAAACGTGACCTGGGAGGATGCCGTCATGGGAGAAGAAATCTTCGGACCGATCCTGCCGGTGCTGACATATGATGGTACAACAAATAACACAGAGACGATATGCAATCATGTAGAAGCAGCAATGAATACAGAAATAATTTCTACCGGCTTACAATCTCAAATGAGTGACCAGGTAGGAAAGGTGAGCATATCGCAGACAAGAGAATTGTGTGCACCACAAGATTTTATATCATGGGTAATTTGCTGCATAGAGGAACATCCGCATCCCTTGGCATTGTACCTTTTCAGCGAAGATAAGAAAGCACGGCGGCGTATTTTGGATCACTGCCATTTCGGAGGTGGTTGTATCAATGACACCATCATCCACCTTGCCACCAGTGCCATGCCCTTCGGCGGCGTGGGAGAGAGCGGCATGGGCGGATATCATGGTAAGACCGGCTTCGAGACCTTCAGCCATTACCGTAGTATCGTCGATAAGAAAACATGGATGGATCTGCCGATACGATACCAGAAATATAGTGAGAGAAAAGAGAAACTGCTGCGGATGTTTTTGAAATGAAATATACATTTGAGTGGAAAGCACTTTTGCAAATATAGAATTGAAATCGGAATAATGCAACAGTGAATCAATGGTTTGAAGAAAGTGAGAAACCATGGAATTAATGATCCTAAAAGTGTAATATAGTATAGAAATAAGAATCAGAAACGGATAAAAATCCGTGTTGTATGATAACAGCAGCTAAGAGAAAGAGGACAGGAAGATGCGCATGAATATTAACAAAACAAAAGCTATTACAGCAATTATTTTATTACTGATTGCCATATTATCGGTAGCGGTAGTCGGAAAATATGCATCAGCACCGGAAAATCACCAGAAAACAATAGCCTCCCTGGATGAGAAGAAGCAGACTGTCATGGAACTCACGGCAGCTTCCACGGTAACCTCTGCGCTGATCACACTGCTCCCGGGGGACACCGCTACCCCCATCGCAGAGAAAATGGCAGACGTCAGCGGTTATCTGCTGATCGTCCTGTGTGCGATCTATCTGGAAAAATACCTCGTGACCATCACGGGCTATGTGGCATTTACATATCTGATCCCAATTGCCTGCGGATTATGGATACTGAATCTGTTCTTTGAAAATGCAACCGTGCGGAAACTGGCTGAGAAGCTGGCAGTATTTGGCATCGCAATCTTCCTCGTTGTGCCTGCCAGCGTCAAAATCTCCGATCTCATCGGAGACACCTATCAGGCGCAGATACAGGAGACCATCGACGAAGCAAAAAATACGCAGAATGTATTAGAGAATACCGGCGCAGAGAGCAGTACGACCGGAACGGAGACAGACGGCAATACTGAGACAGAAAAATCTACAGAAAACACTGCAAAAACCGATACCGAAAGCGCAACACAGGACAGTACCGACGGTATCTTCGGCTACGGCAGCAACATCTTAGATATGGCTAAAGACGCCCTCTCCAACGCCAAAGAAACTGTAACGAATGCTGTGGAAAATGTAGCGATTTCTTCAGAAGAACTGGTAGAAAAAGTGGAGAATTCACTGAATCACTTTATCGAAGCGGTTGCCGTGATGATCATTACCTCCTGCGTGATTCCGATGCTGGTACTGTTGCTTTTCTTCTGGATGGTGAAAATTGTGTTGGATGTAGATCTGAGTGGTGTGAAGATCAAGGGGATGTTGCCTGAGAAGAAAGAATAAGAAAAGTATAACGAAGAGGCATGGTCGAAGGATTATGTCTCTTTTAAATTCACTAAGAATTCCATTCTATTTTGAATATTTGGACGGTATACTATTTGCATAGTTAAACGGTAATCATCTCATCCTAATTATACATAGATCAATTCAATTATATCATTTTTGCTAAAATGATATAATTGAATTGACAATGATATAAATAAATGATACGTTTTAATTAACATAAATTGAAAATGAATGGGTAAAAGAATGAGAGAATATGATTATCGTAATAAATGGCAAAAATTATTAACACCGAAAATTGTTTCTATGCTTACACAGATTCATGAATATAAGGGAGAGCAGTCCTTATTCATTGAAGCAAAAGCCGATACTTTGGAACAATTGATGGAAATAGCAAAAATACAAAGTACGGAAGCATCTAATAAAATAGAAGGAATATATACATCTGATGAGAGATTAGCTGCTTTGGTGAAAAATAAAACGAGACCCAAGACACGTAATGAACAGGAAATTGCAGGATATCGTGATGTGCTTAACACGATTCATGAGAGCCATGAACATATTCCTCCGAAACCATCCATAATTTTACAATTGCATCGAGATTTATACAAATTTGAAGGGTATGACATTGGTGGAAAATACAAAACTTCAGATAATATAATCGAAGAAGAGGATACAGAAGGGAATAAGTTTATAAGGTTTAAGCCGGTTCCTGCATGGGAAACACCGGAGGCAATAAACAATCTTTGTAAGGCATTCGAAGATGCATTGGCTACTGAACAAATTGATCCGCTATTATTGATTCCGATGTTTATATTGGACTTTCTGTGTATTCATCCATTTAATGATGGCAACGGACGAATGAGTAGATTGCTTACTCTTTTATTGCTATATAGAGCTGGATATATTGTTGGAAAGTATATCAGTATAGAAAAAATGATAGAGCGCACAAAAGAAACTTATTACGAAAGCCTTCAAATCAGTTCTTTTCAGTGGCATGAAAATGAAAACGATTATGAGGCTTTCACGAAATATGTGTTGGGAATTGTTTTGGGAGCATACAGAGAATTTTCATCAAGGGTACAATTACTGATAACAAGCGGTTTATCAAAGCCGGAGAGAATTGGAGCAATCATAAAGAATACTTTTGGAACAATTACGAAAGCTGAAATTGCAGAAAAATGTCCGGATATCAGTAAAATAACAATACAGAGAACACTGGCAGAATTAGTGGACAATGGTAAAATAGAAAAAATCGGTGGCGGACGATATACGAAATACACATGGAAAAATTAGTGAAAGGGTGAAAAGATGATTACTGGAGAATTAAAAAATAAAATCGACGGACTATGGGATATCTTTGCTTCGGGAGGTTTGGTAAATCCCTTGGAGGTTATTGAGCAGATTACTTATCTAATGTTTATTCATGATTTGGATGATTTGGACAATAAAAGAGCCAAAGAAAGTGCTATGCTGGGGCTTCCATTTGAAAGTATTTATGCGGAAGAAGTAAAAATAGGGGATCGTACTATAGACGGAACGCAACTGAAATGGTCTGTATTTCGTGATTTTCCGGCAGATAGAATGTATAGTGTCATGCAGGAATGGGTGTTTCCTTTTATAAAAACATTGCACAATGATAAAAACAGTGCTTATTCAAAGTATATGGACGACGCTATTTTCAAAGTTCCGACACCGCTAATGCTTTCTAAGGTAGTGGATTCATTGGACAGTATTTATGAGCTTATGAATGAAGTGCAATCTTCGGATGTACGAGGAGATGTGTATGAGTATTTATTATCGAAAATAGCGCAGTCTGGAAGGAATGGTCAGTTCCGTACACCGAGACACATTATTCGTATGATGGTAGAACTCATGAATCCTGTAGCAGATGAAGTGATTTGTGATCCGGCCTGTGGAACGTCGGGATTTCTGGTGGCAGCAGGGGAATATTTGCGTGAAAAACGAAAAGAGGAGATATTCTACGATAAGCAGAAGAAAGAACATTATATGAGCCATATGTTTTACGGATACGATATGGATCGAACCATGCTTCGTATCGGAGCTATGAATATGATGACTCATGGAATAGACAACCCGTTCATTGAATATAGAGATAGTCTGTCGGATCAGAACACGGACAGAGAAAAATATTCACTTGTGTTAGCAAATCCACCATTTAAGGGAAGCCTGGATGCAGAGTCTGTATCCGGTGATTTATTGAAAGTCTGTAAGACAAAGAAAACGGAATTATTGTTTTTGACATTATTCCTGCGGATATTGAAAATAGGTGGAAGATGTGCATGTATCGTTCCGGACGGTGTACTGTTTGGTTCATCAACGGCGCATAAAGCTATTCGAAAAGAAATCGTAGAAAACAACAGACTGGAAGCAGTAATATCAATGCCCTCCGGAGTATTTAAACCGTATGCTGGAGTATCAACCGCAATCTTGATTTTCACGAAAACAGAGCATGGTGGAACGGATGAAGTGTGGTTTTACGATATGACGGCGGATGGTTTCAGCCTAGATGATAAGAGATCACCAGTTAAGGAAAATGATATCCCGGATATTATCGAGAGATTTGCACATTTGGAAAATGAAAAAGACCGAAAACGAACAGACAAGTCTTTTTTAGTATCAAAGCAGGAAATTGTAGATGAGGGATATGATTTAAGCATTAACAAATATAAGAAAACGGAGTATGTTGCGGTAGAATATCCGCCGACATCTGAGATTATGAAGAATTTGCGCGATTTGGAAGCACAGATTAATCAAGAGATGGATGAATTAGAGAAACTGTTGGAGGAATAGGATTATATGTCAAAGGTAAGTAAAAGGGGAGGCTTTTCAGATCGCAATGCCATAAAACCGATAAATACGGAAATGCAATTATATGAGTTTGATCAAAGAACAAGAATGCAATTGTTGAATATGATTAATGAGTTATATCCGTTGGTTTATGGCACAGATTTGTATTTTGGTCGAACGTACGTACAAGAATTTATCAGATTCGTACGAGGAACCATATATTCAGAACCAGTAGATTATAGAAAAACTTATGATGATGATAAAATTTTTCAGTTAATAGAAAAAACAATTTTAAATGATCAATATGATGATGTACTGACTTTGATAGAAGCTATTACACAATACTGGGATTCTTATCTGAAAAAGACAATGTCGTATGAGTATTATAATTCATTCAATGAACAATATGCTCACAAATCAATATATGAAATAGTTAATGAGTATTTTAAAAGGGAATATATAGGCTACCGATTTGTAGGGGGAATAATTACCCCAATTAGTGATACTATTGAAATTAAGGCAATTAGCAAAGTGTTGGCATGTAAATATCAACCGGTACGAGATCATTTTTCAAAAGCGAATAATTTATTGGCTGATCGAGAAAAACCTGATTATGAGAATTCTATAAAGGAAAGTATTAGCGCAGTTGAAGCAATTTGTGAAATACTTACAGGAACTAGAGGAAAGGAAGCAACTCTAGGTAAGATGCTTAAAAGAGTTGAAGAAAAAGGTGTAATAATACATGCTGGTTTAAAGTCAGCATTCAATAGTTTGTATGGATATACATCTGATGCAAATGGAATAAGGCATGCAGGAGATATCGGAGGCGCTTCATCGACATTTGAGGAGGCAAAGTTTATGTTGGTATCATGCAGTGCATTTGTTAATTATTTGATTGGAGTAAGTGCAGATTAAGAAAAAGAGGACCTGATAAATTCGGGTTTATCGAGGTAACGAGCAGTGCATGGACAAAATGAAAACAGACGCTGGGAGCTTGCTCACAAGCGGATGATTTTCAGATTGGACATATAGTGCGACAGCACATATGAGCATGAAGCGAAGCGGAATGCGAATGGGCTCTGCGAGTAGCCTGTAGAGGGATGATAGATGAAGTATAAATTAAAAGATATTTTTGATTTACAGATGGGAAAAACTCCATCCAGAAACAATTCTGAGTATTGGAATTCTGAAGATTATAAGTGGATTTCTATTGCAGATTTATCAAAGTCAGGAAAGTACATCTCTGATACTAAAGAATATTTGTCAGATGGTGCTGTGGAGGAGAGTGGAATAAAGATAATTCCTGCTAATACTGTTGTGATGAGTTTTAAATTATCAATTGGGAAAACCGCTATTACTGCAGAAGATATGTATTCTAATGAAGCAATAATGGCATTCCATGATAAGCATGTTGTTGAAATACTTCCAGAGTACATTTTTTATATGTTCAAATATAAAAAATGGGATGAAGGCAGCAATAAAGCAGTAATGGGAAAAACTCTTAATAAGGCTACATTATCAGAAGTCGAGATTGAGATTTGTCATATCGATGAGCAGAGAGAAATTGTTAATATTCTTGATAGGATGATGTCGATTCTGGATGGTAGAGAAAATGAATTATCTTTATTAGATAACCTCATCAAAGCCCGATTTGTCGAGATGTTTGGGAATATAAATATCAATGATAAAAACTGGAATTCTGAGTCATTGGGTAAACT